>JBDRLZ010000019.1:0-17539 GCA_043812555.1 bacterium | reverse complement strand
TTTGCTTCCCAAGTAAGGGGTTGGAGCTCTAGCCACATCGCCGTACAAAATAACCTATTCACCAAATAATTCTCGTTTTCTTTCATCAAAAGCCTCATTAGATAGACAACTTGGGCATAAGTTTCCTGTAATGACTTGCTCCCCTGACATAATAAAAGAAATTATTTCCTCGTTTGTAAAACTATCTTTTACCCATTTATTTATCCAATCCTTTTCTATATATCCACCAAAATAAAGTCAGGTATTTAGCGACTTATTATATGCGTATTCAGGAATAAATAAACCATTATGCCCCAAAGACTTAACATCCGCTTGGTACAATTTATCACCAGCTTTTTGACATTCTTGCTTCATTGAAAATAAAAAATTTTGTTCCTGATTTTGTGCTCGTTGTTGAGGCGAAAAAATAACGAAATAATAAAACACTGAAACTCCCACCAATAAAATAGCATTTTGATAAGACGTTATTCATATTTGGCGCCCTCGAGAGGATTCGAACCTCTGATCTTCAGCTCCGCAAGCTGATGTTCTATCCGCTGAACTACGAGGACAAAATATTCTCAACTAGAGATTCTTGGTGTTCTTTTTCAGGCAAAAATTTTAATAAATATTTTCTTATTTTGATTGGATTTTGCTTTGCTAACGGAATATTAAAATAAGGCATTAATATTTTTTCGCTCTTAACAGAAAGAATTTTTTTTCTTGGCGGGTCATAAAAAATCCAGAACGATTCAAGCTCGTCATAAGAATATAGTTTATCTTGCACTTGAACGCCTTTTTTGCTTAAAACAAATTTATTTTTTTTAGGCTCTTGCTGGTTAAAAAGATAAGCAATAATAGAGATTAAAACAAAAACTAAAGCCATTAGCGGGCTCTGCTCTATAACCGCAAAAACAATAATTGCCAAGCTAAGCAAAGCCCAGACAATATACCAAAGCCGGCTTGTTTTATTTTTCTTAAATTCTTTAGCCTGCCAAGTAATCATGCGGAGGCGAGAGGATTCGAACCTCTGATCAAGTTTCCCCGATACCTGTTTTCAAGACAGGCCCATTCGTCCACTCTGGCACGCCTCCCTATATATTAAATATTACCCTAAGTTTTAGCCAAAGTCAAACAATAAACTTGTTTTGCGCCGGCTTGCAAAAGCGCTTTTTCGCATTCTCTTAAAGTGCTTCCAGTTGTTTCAACATCGTCTATTAATAAAACTTTTTTATTTGTTAAATCACAAACGCACTTAAAGGCGTTTGTAATATTTTGTTCTCTTTGTTTTTCAGAAAACTGCACTTGAGGCTTGGTATTCTTTATTTTAATTAAAGCGCTTAAAACTTTATTTTTATCTATTTCTTTTGCCAAAAGCTCGGCCTGATTAAACCCGCGCCAGCGCAGCCGCCTTGAATGAAGCGGCACTGGAACTATAAAATCATAGTCAAAATCAATTTTTTTTAAAAGCAGTTTCGCCAAAGGCCTAGCCAAATCTTTGACAAACTTATATTTAAAAGTATGAATAGCTTTTTTTAATAATTGATTTTGGTAAGAAGAATCATAAATATTATTTAAGCAATCGTCGCAAAGCCATTCGCCATATTTTTTACAGCCCAGGCATTGGATTGGGAAAATAAGATCAAGAATCATTGCGTCACAAATGGAAGCAAAGCTAAATTTCTAGCGCGCTTAATCGCTTTTGTTAAAGCCCGCTGATGTTTAGCGCAGGCGCCGGTTCGCTTGCGCCTAATAATTCTTGCTTGAGGTGTAACAAAACGGCGCAGAATGTCTATGTCTTTATAATTAATACTTTTTATATTGGCAGTGCAGAAAAAGCACTCTTTTTTTTGTTGAAGCATGAAAATTAAAATGGAATATTTTCTACTCTTACTTCGTTTTTATTGTCAGGTTTTTTTCTTGGCTTTTCTTCTTCTTTTTTGGGCAGGACATGCCCTGCACCTACAGCATCTGTGCCTGCGGGTCTTGGCCCCATCTGCATTGTTTCAGCGACAATTTCTGTTCTATTTTTTTTAACTCCATCTTGACCCTCCCATGTTCTTGTCTGAAGCCTGCCGTCTATGTAAACCAAACGGCCCTTAGCCAGATATTGATTGCAGATTTCGGCTAATTTGCCAAAAGCAACAATGTTATGAAATTCAACCTGCTCCTGCTTTTGGCCTTCTTGATTTGTCCAAGCCCGGTTTGTTGCAATGCCAAAGCTTGAAACAGCTTGGCCAGAAGGCAGGGTGCGCTCTTCTGGATCCCGAGTTAAATTACCGCAAATTATTGCCTTATTCACATTCACTATTTTGTCACCTCCTCTTCTAATATTTCTTCCAGCTTTTTATCTAGCTCTTCTATTTTGAGTTTGGGTTTTTTGCTTTGTCCCTGTTTTTCAATTGATTTATCTACTTTAATAACTAAACGCCTAAGAATGCTTTTATTGGTCTCTTTTTCAGGCAGAGTATCTGAAATTCTTGTTGTGTAATAGGCTTCTTGATTATGCTTAATTGGATAAGATAATCTTCTCTTGATTGATGTTGCATCAAGAGGCTCAGTGCTAATATAGGTTATTTCGTATTTAAATTTTGAATTCAATGATGTCATTGTTTTGGACTAAATATTCTTTGCCTTCAGTTCTTATTTTGCCTTTTGCTCGAGCATTTTGCCAAGATTCTGCCTCAAGAAGATCGTTCACATTAACAACTTCAGCTCTAATAAATTTTTCAGCAAAATCAGAATGGAGCTGTCTGGCGGCTTCTAAAATATTTGTATCTTTTTTGATTGCCAGCGCTCTAATTTCTTGATAACCTTTTATAGTATAAAAGGTTATCAAATCTAATAAATCATAACAGGATTTAATAATTTCGTCAATATCTTGTTTGGTTAATTTAAGAAAATTTTTCTGCATTTTTATTACATCTTTTGTAATAATTTAAAATAATCATTTCGCGAGATGCCTGCTGTTTTAAGATTATTCTCAATAATAAAAACAGGAATATCTTTTATCGCCGGAATAACAATTGGCCTTTTGATCCCTGTTTTAACATAGTATAAGTGATCGCCTCTGCGCCGCGCTAAAACAAATCCTTGCTTTTCAAAAACTCGCGTTAATTTTCTATAATGAATCGGCGTAATTCTCATTTTAAGCTGTCAATGACAAGCGTTCAAATGCTAGAATTTCAGGCGCTATCCAGTAATGCTTGGCTGGCATTTTAGCAAAACCGGCTTCTTGGAGAATTTCGTTTAAGGTTCCCATGTCGCGGGAAACTTCAATAAAGCCCTCGATTGCCTCGATTAGATTTGTCCGAGCTTGTTCTTGTGTTTTACCGCAAGAGGCAACTTGCAACTGCGGCGCGTAAGAAACAAAGCTTTTGCCTTCCTGCCAAATTTGACTAGTAAATTGAATTTGGATTTTTTGCTTGTTGTTAGCCATAATTTAATAATAACTAAATATTTTTTAGATGTCAATCTTGCAGTTTTAAATTCTTCAAATACAAAACTGGCTTTTGGATATTTTTTTGCTTGAGTTCATATTTAATAATTTTAATTTCTGGTTTTTTTAAATAAACTAAAATAATTGCATTAGTTTCTCTGATATGCTCTAGAAATTCATTGCCCATGCCTTTGCCCTGATGCGCGCCCTCAACCAGGCCGGCGATGTCAATTATTTCTATTTTTGCCGGGGTTATTTTTTCCGGATTAATTAATTTTCCCAGTTTAATTAGTTTCTCGTCAGGCACAGCAACAATTGCTTTATTCGGATCAATTGTTGTAAACGGATAATTGGCAATTTTGACTTTTTGTTTTGTGATTGCCTGAAATAAAGTTGATTTGCCAACATTGGGCAAGCCGACAATGCCAATAGAAAAACTCATAAATTAATTTTATTTTTTACTTCTCTCAAAGTTTCTTGGGCTATTTTTTGCGCTATTTTGCGGCCGTCTTCTAAAACCTGATTAATATTTTTGATTTTTGCTTTGTGTTCCTGAATCGGCAGAAGCTCTTTGATAATCACTTGCGCTAATTGCTTTTTAAATTCAGCGTAATTATTCGGCTCTGGTTTTAAATCTGCGTCAAAAGCATTTGCCAAAGCAATTAAATTTCGTATGCCGGATTCTGTGCTGACTGCTTTTTGAATTTTTTCTTTAATGGCTTTTTCAGAGTCGCCAAGAAACAAACAGCCTTTTGGTTCGGATTTGCTCATCTTTTTTTCCGGATCAATCAAAGACATTAATTCCGGCGTATCAGATAAAATTACTTTTGGTTCGGGAAAAATCTTGCCATAAGCTTGATTAAATTTTCGAGCGAATTTTCGCGTTATTTCAACATGCTGTTCTTGGTCTTTGCCAACTGGCACGCCATGAGCTTTGTATAACAAAATATCAGCGGCCATTAAGCTTGGATAAGTTAATAATCCTGCATTCGGGCTTTTTTTGCACTTGTCTTTATATTGCGTCATTCTTTCAAGTTCTGAAACTGGCATTAAGCAATTAAAAATCCAAGCCAATTCTGTGCATTGAGGTACTTGTGATTGGACAAAAATAGTTGTTTTTTCGGGGTCAAGCCCGGCCGCCAAATAAGTTTTAGCTAAATCCTCTGTGTATTGGCCTGGATTTTTTTCAGTTGTTAAAGCGTGCAAATCAGCAATAAAAAACAAACACTCATATTCATCTTGAAGCTTAACCCAATGGCGCAAAGCGCCTAAATAATTGCCAATATGAATTTGTTTAGTCGGCCTAATGCCCGAGACAATTTTTTGTTTCATGATTGGAGCCGAAGGTGAGATTCGAACTCACGGCCTACTCTTTACAAAAGAGTTGCTCTGCCACTGAGCTACTTCGGCATTTTTTTTAAAGAATCTTTTGCTTTCTTGTTTTTTGGCTCAATCTTTAAAATCTGCTCAAAAACAGCTTTTGCGTCATCGTAATTTTTCTGCTCAAAATAAAGCTTGCCGAGCTTGCTGTAAGCAAAAAGATTTTTAGGATCTTGAGTAATAATCTTGATATATTTTTGCTCTTCAATCATTGCCTCAACCCCGCTTTTTTTCTCTTTTTTGATTTCAAATTTTTGTTTTCGCTCTTTAATCTGTTTTTTAATTATTGTTTTAAGTCTGATAAATTGCGCTTTAATAAACGCAAAAACCTGTTTCTCTTTCTCAGCGGCCTTAGGATGCTTGCGAACAAAAACAATAATAATGCCGATCAGGGCCAAGATAATAATTAATTGTGGGATTAAATTAAAAAACATAATTTAGAGTTTATAACGCGCAACCCTGCCAATTTTAATTTCTTCGCCGAGTTTCTCGGCCTGCTCTTTAACAATATCGCTGACAGATAAATCAAGATTCTTAATAAATTTCTGCTTGAGCAAGTCTTTTTTGCCCATTGCCGCTGCTTGCATAGCTAAGTCGTGGGCCAATGATTTAAATTCATCTGTGCGGCTGGCAAAATCTGTTTCGCAAAATAATTCAACTAAAACCCCGACTCGGCCGTTGCTGTGAATATAAGATTCAATTACGCCTGATTGCATTTTGAATTTGTTCTAGGATTAATTTTACAGAAGAAATTGCGTCGTCATTAGCTGGAATCGGGTAATCAACCAAGCTTGGATCAGTATTAGTATCAGTCAGGGCAACAATTTTAATGCCTGTTCCGCGGGCTTCTTTAACTGCCAAGCTATTATAAAAAATATCAGCGACAAAAATTACTTCTGGCAATTTGTCAATTGTTTTAATGCCGCCAATCAATTTGTTTAAGCGGTCAATCTCCTGCTTGATTTCGTGCTGTTCTTTTTTTGTGTACTTTTTTAATTCGCCAGCCTCCTGTTTTTCTTCTAAATCACGCAATTTTTTAATCATCTTATAAATAACCGGAAAATTTGTAAAAGTACCGCCGAGCCAGCGTTCAGTAATATAAGGCATGCCGAGTTTCTCGGCTGTTTCTTTGATCAACTTTTTATTTTGACGCTTGGTGCCGATAAATAAAACTAAGCCTTTTTTTGCTATTGTTTCTTGCATAAACTTTTTAGCTTCAACTAATTTTTCAGATGTTTGCTCGAGATCAATTATATGAACATTATTTGTTACTGTGTAAACATAAGGTTTCATTTTGGGATGATATTTTGCTTTTTGATGGCCAAAATGCACGCCGGCTTTTAGCATGTCAGTCATTGTAATTTTTTTTCTCATAATTTAAGAATAACAAAACCTTGCTAAAAAGGCAAGGTTTTGTAAAACATTCTAATCTGATGCTGTTGTCCTATTGGTTGTGTTTTTGGTGTTACAACCAGCCACGCACAACTAAGACCGACCTAATGTCCTGCGAAAAATTCGCAGGAATTTATATCTCCCTAGAAAGGAGGTGATCCATCCACAGGTTCCCCTACGGATGCCTTGTTCATGTTTTTCCCCTATGTCGCCATAGGGCATGGACTATATCTTCATCCTTTTCTCAAGAATCCTTATCTTTCTTGAATGCCAAGATCCAATTTTTTTAATAAAATCTTGGTGCGATTTAGTCAATACATACATGCTCCAATATTTTGGATCTACTTTGTGCAATACGAAACCTTTTATTACTACTAAAAGTTCCATCATGCAATGTTCCGAGCAAATAAGCTTTAATTATTCTTTGAGAAATAGGAGTTCGGCGTGTAGTCTCTGAGGGGTCACTAAGACTTCCCTGCTGATTGACTGCGCTTGTCGCTTTGTTACTCATGTAAGTATTATAACATAAGTAGCGCAAGATTCACAGTTGTTCCAGCATATAGCCGAATTTATTCTTAATCATTACTGATTAAGAGTCGCAACAAATTTCACGACTTATCCCTTGTCACCGAGCTTACCGTAGGCCTGCGAAAAATTCGCAGGACTTCGGGTATTCCCGGCTTCACTGGATTGACGGGCGGTGAGTACAAGAGCTGAGAACGTATTCACCGTGGCATGCTGATCCACGATTACTAGCGATTCCGACTTCATGAGGTCGAATTGCAGACCTCAATCCGAACTGGGGCTGGTTTTTTGGGATTAGCTCCGCCTTACGGCTTAGCAGCCCTTTGTACCAGCCATTGTAGCACGTGTGCAGCCCAGGGCATCAAAGACCATGCTGATCTGACGTCATCCCCGCCTTCCTCCTGCTTAACGCAGGCAGTCCTCTGTAACACTTGTAATACAGAGCAGGGGTTGCGTTCGTTACCCCACTTAAGGGAACATTTCACAACACGAACTGACGACGACCATGCAGTACCTGTCATCCCATTCCTTGCGGAACTCTCAAATTTCTTCGAGATATGGGAGATGTCAAGCCCTGGTAAGGTTTTTCGGTTACTATCGAATTAAGCCACATGCTCCACCGCTTGTGCAGCTCCCCGTCTATTCCTTTAAGTTTCAGCCTTGCGGCCGTACTCCCCAGGCGGGACACTTAACGCGTTAGCTTCGCCGCTTGAAGGGTCGATACTTCAAACAGCCAGTGTCCATCGTTTACAGCTAGGACTACTGGGGTATCTAATCCCATTCGCTCCCCTAGCTTTCGTCTCTCAGCGTCAGAATTAGCCCAGCAAGCTGCCTTCGCCTTTGGTGTTCCTTATGATATCAACGGATTTCACCCCTACACCATAAGTTCCGCTTGCCTCTGCCAATCTCTACCCTGTTGGTTTTTTCTGCAATTCCAGCGTTGAGCGCTGGGATTTCACAGAAAACCTAACAAGGCGCCTACAGACTCTTTACGCCCAATAATTCCGGATAACGCTCGAGGTCTCTGTTTTACCGCTGCTGCTGGCACAGAGTTAGCAACCTCTTATTCTTAAACTAAGCTCAACCCACGGAAAATCCGAGGGCTTGTTCATTCAAAAAAGCAGTTTACACCCCGAAGGGCTTATTCCTGCACGCGGCGTCGCTCCATCACGCTTTCGCGCATTGTGGAAGATTCTCGACTGCAGCCACCCGTAGGTGTCTGGGCAGTGTCTCAGTCCCAGTGTTGGGGATCGCGCTCTTACGCCCCCTACCCGTCATTGCCTTGGTAGGCCATTACCCTGCCAACAAGCTGATAGGACGCAGGCTCTTCTTGAAGCGAAAAATCTTTACCTGCGGAAAATCCGCAGGACTATCTGGAATTACCCCGTCTTTCGACGAGCTATGCCAGACTTCAAGGCAGATTCCTACATGTTACTAACCCGTTTGCCACTCCCTCGGAAAATCCGAGGGCGTTCGACTTGCATGCCTTATCCACGCCGCTAGCGTTCATCCTGAGCCAGGATCAAACTCTTAAAAAAAATAAAATAGGACAACTACATCAAATTAGAATTCTTAATTTTCAAAGAGCATTATTAGTTTAACAGATTATTTTTTCCTGTCAAGCCGCCATTTTTTAATTTTAGCATGATTGCCGGATAAAAGCACTTTTGGCACTTTTAATCCGCGAAATTCTCTTGGTTTTGTATAAACCGGATAGCCAAAGTCTTTTAAAGATTCTTTGTTGCCTAAGGCGTTTGGGAGAAATCTTGTTATTGCTTCTATTATTATTAATGCTGGCAGTTCGCCGCCGGATAAAATATAATCACCGACAGATACTTCTTCATGAATAAATTTTTTAACTCTCTCGTCAATGCCTTCATAGCGGCCGCAAATCAAAATTAATCTATCTAAATTAACATATTTTTTGGGATTAAATTTTTTGCCTTTTGGGCTTAATAAAATTATTTTTGATTTTTTTTTAATAGCTTCGATTGTTTCAACAATCGGGCCGATTTTCATAACCATTCCTGGTCCGCCGCCAAAAGGACGATCATCAGTTATTGGATCTTTAGCTCTTAAATCATGAATATTAATTTTTATTATTTTCTTGTCTAGCACCTGTTTTAAAAGCCCGTAAGACAAATAAGAATCAAAAATTTTAGGAAAAATTGTCAGCAAATCAAAAACCATAGCATTAATTATACTATGGTTTTTGATTAAAGTCTATATTAAAGTTTTAATTCGTCAACAACCTGGTCAACATTTTTGGCTTTTGCCTCTGGCTCAACTTGGGAAGCCGGTCGAGGAGCAGGAGCTCTGCCGCCTTCAGGTTCAATTATTTTCAGGTTGACTCGGGCATTATTTTTGATGCCGATAATACGGAGCAAAGTGCGTATTGCCTTGGCAGTCGCACCTTGGCGGCCGATTAATTGGCCCATATCCGCTGAATTAACTTTGAGGGTCAAGAGCACGCCCATTTCATCTATTGTTCTTTCGATATGAACATCTTTTGGATTGTCAACAATGCCCTTAACTACGAATTCGAGAAATTCTTGATCTGCTTCTTTTGCCATACAAATAGGTGTCTTAATTACAACTAAGTTTTTGTCTCGACCTTTGTTTCTATTTTATCGTCTTTGGTTTTTTTGTCAATAGGCTTTTCTTGCTGTTTTTTAGCTGTGCTTGCTTTTTGCTTTGAGCCTTTTATAATTTTTTGGCTGATTAAAAGATTATGAACTGTTGGCGAGCATTTAGCGCCAACGCTGAGCCAATATAAAATTCTCTCTTTTTTTAGAGGCGCTTCTTTGCTTCTTGGGTTATAAGAGCCAAGTGTTTCAATGCATTTGCCTTTTGGCTTGCGCCAATGTTCTATGACAACTATTCGATAATGGGGCTGATTTTTTTTTCCTGTTCTTGTAAATCTAATTTTTAGCATATTTAAAGTTTAGCTTAAAAAAATTTAGGCGTCAATGTTTTTGGCATTGACGCCAAGTCATATTATTATTTATAATATCCAGATTTATCATAACGACCGTTGTTAAGATATCTTCTAGCTGTCTTTCTGCATTTTGAATCATCTGGCGCTCGACATCTCATGGCTTTAATGTTTTCTTCGCACTGTTTGGTTCCGGCAGTATATCGGCACCCCCATTTGTTCCAGTTATTTTCTGAAAGCATTTTTGCTCTCCTTTAAAACCTCCTCTTTTAGGTTGCGGGGTGATTCTCGCGCTGTTTGCGCGACTTGTAAGCCCATTCCTCGTGCGATAACACACGCCGCTCTATTTGAGCAACCACATAGGATATCGGCTTGCCGTGTCTTCTGTTTTGTGTCACCAGAAACGGCTGACTAACAAAACACCTACTTATCTGCTCTTTTGGACCCAACGGAGTTCTCATGCTTTTCACCCCCTTCGCGTATATTATTATAAAGTATCAAATCTTAAATTTTTTGTCAAGAAAAATAGGGATAAGTTTTTTGGACATGTTTGGCCCGTAAACTTATCCCCTTGCGTCCTGTAGACGCGATTACCAATTTTTCTCTTGCAAAGCTTTTTCAGCCGCTTTTTGCTGAGACTCCTGCTTGCTTGAGCCAATAGCCGAAGCAACTAATTCTGTATTTAAATAAACACCGATTTTAAACTTTTTATCATGATCCGGCCCCCATTCTTTTAAAGACTTGTATTCAGGCGTGATGCCTGTATTTTCTTGGGCTTTTTCTTGAAATTGACTTTTAGAATCAATATAAAGTTTGTTTTTTAAAATACTTGGCAGTTCAATTAAAATATATTCTTGGACAAAATTTTTAGCCGCTTGATAGCCCTGGTCTAAATAAATCGCGCCGATTAAAGCTTCCAAGGCATTTGCTAAAATATAATTTCTAGCTTTGCCAGTATCTTTTGTCTCGCCCTTGCTTAATAAAAGATCTTTTCCCAAGCCGAGTTCTTTGGCTTTTTTCGCAAGCATGTCAGCATTAACCAAAGCCGCCCGCCAAGCAGTTAATTCGCCTTCTGGGTTTTTATAATTTTGAAAAAGATATTCAGTTGCAATCAGCTCTAAAACAGCGTCGCCTAAAAATTCTAAGCGTTCATTGTGCTTTAAATTCAAGCCAGGGTTCTCGTTTAAATACGAGCGATGAGTCAGGGCTTGTTTAAGCAAATCCTGATTATTAAATTTTAGTTTCAATTTCAACATCGTCTTTTAAGCCGAATTTTTGGAGCAAAAGATCAACTTCTCTTCGGTTTGCTCTTTTTTTAAATAGTTTTAATATATTTTGGATATTATTTCTGCTTTTGTCAAGCAGCGGCCCGCGACAGCCTTCACAGCGATAATTGTTTTTTGTGCAGACTGCTTGACAGCCGGAAATAATAATTGGGCCTAGGCATAGCTGGCTTTTCTGCAAAAAGCAGTTCTGGGTTGCTGCCAAAGGGCAGTCATAGCAAACTGGTCTTTGGGGGATTTTATAAACTCGGCCGTAAGCCAATTGCTTTAAAGCCTCTAAAATTTCTTGACCGGTTGGCGGACATCCGGGGATTTCCAGATCGACTTTGACATATTCTCTTAAAGGCTTAATCTCAGGATTATCTATCTTTTTAATATCTTGGTAAACATATTTTACTGCCTGATATTTATCATTGTAGTTTTTGATTTCCGGGATGCCGCCTAAACAAGCGCAAGCGCCCAAAGCGATTAAGAATTTCGTTTTTTTGCGGGCTTTTAAGAGTCTTTTTTTGTCCTGCCTTGTTATTGCCGAGCCCTCGACAATGCAAACATCGTATTTTTTAAGATCTGGCTCGTCTTCTATTAAAGACATTTCAGCTAGTTTATAGTTTGTTTTTAACAAATCTAAAAGTTTTTCTCCCAAATCCAAAATAACAACCTGACATCCTTCGCAAGCAGTTAAGCCAATAATAGCAAGTTTGAGTTTTTTGGACTTCATGTCTCTTATTTAATATAATAGCATAAAACAAAAAAAATGCCATTGGCTCTTTGACAGCCAGGCAGTAATATTTTATAATTTTAAATAGTGAGAATCTATAACACAATGTCTCGCAAAAAAGAGGAATTCAAGCCCTTGACAAAAGGACGGGTTAATATTTATGTTTGCGGGCCAACTGTTTATGACGATGCGCATTTGGGACATGCCAGATCATATATTAATCTTGACATAATTATCCGTTATATGCGCTATCTTGGCTATGATGTTTTATATGTTCAGAATATTACAGATGTTGGCCATCTTATTGGCAATGCAGATTCTGGCGAAGATAAAATTATTAAGCGGGCGCAGGAGCGAAAAATGCAGCCATTGCAATTAGCAGAATTTTATACTCGCCGCTATTTCGAAGATATGGATGCTTTAAATATTCAGCGTCCTGATATTGCGCCCCGGGCTTCTGGCCATATTATAGAACAAATTGAATTAATAAAAACTTTATTAAACAAAGGCTATGCCTATCAAGTAAACGGCTCAGTCTATTTTTCTGTTAAAAAGTTTGCTAATTACGGCAAGCTTTCTGGCCGTAATTTAGAAGAACAAAAAAAAGGCGCTAGAATTAAAATTGCGCCGGAAAAGCAAAGCTCATTTGATTTTGCTCTTTGGAAAAAAGCCGAACCAAGCCACATTCTTCAATGGCCATCGCCATGGGGAATGGGATATCCGGGCTGGCATATTGAATGCTCGGCTATGTCTATGAAATATTTGGGCGAAACGCTTGATATTCACGCTGGCGGCGCAGACAATATTTTTCCGCATCATGAAAATGAAATTGCTCAAAGCGAAGCAGCTACTGGAAAACAATTTGTCAGATACTGGATTCATAATGGCTCTTTAATGGTTAAAAATAAAAAAATGAGCAAGTCATTGGGTAATTTTATCACTATTAGACAAGCTTTAAAAAAGCATACTCCAGAGCAATTGCGTTTTTTTATGCTTTCTACTCATTATCGCAAGCCGCTTAATTACACAGAAAAAGCAATTAATAATTCTTCCCAAGGCTTAGACAGGCTCTGTCAAGTTATGCGCAATTTAAAAATAAAAATGTTTAAGGCGCAGCCCGGCAGTCTTGACAAGAAAATTTTAGCTGAAACCGAAAAATATAAAAACAGCTTTTTAGCGTGCATGAATGACGATTTTAATACAGCCAAGGCAATTGGAGTTCTTTTTCAGTTTGCTAAAAGCATAAATTCTTATCTTGATAATCATTCAAAAGCATCGCAAAAAACTCTTAAAAAAATAAATAAAACTTTTTCTGATTTGGCTGGAAATATTCTGGGCATTATGCCTGAATCACTTAAAACAAAAACAGAAACAAAATCTGCAAACAAGAATTTAATTAACTTGTTAATAAGCATTCGCCAAGAAATTCGAACCGCAAAAAACTGGCAATTAGGCGACAAAATCCGTCAAGCGCTTGCTGATTACGGAGTTGTTTTAAAAGATGACAAAATAAGGGTAATCTAAATGTCCCAATCTATGATTAGACAAGATATGCAAAAAATTCACTTCATCGGCATTGGCGGCGTTGGACTTTCTAACATAGCTTTTTTTTATCTTAAAAAAAATATTCAAGTTTTTGGTTCGGATTTGCAAAAATCAGAAATCACGCAAGAGCTTAAAAGGCAAGGCGCTAAAATTTTTATTGGTCATCAAGCAGTTAATCTCAAAAAATCTGATTTAGTTATTTACAGCGAAGCAATCCCAGAGAATAATCCTGAATTGCAAAAAGCAAAAAAGCTTAATATTAAATGCTTGTCAGGCGGCCAGGCAATCAGCGAATTAAGCAAGAATTATTTTACAATTGCTGTATCCGGCATGCACGGCAAAACAACAACATGCTCAATGATCGCCCAAATCTTGCTTAAAGCAGGGCTTGATCCAAGCTATGTTATCGGCAAAAAAAATGGCTGGCGTTTAGGCAAAAGCAAATATTTAATTATTGAAGCTGATGAATACAAAGATAAATTTTTAAATTATTATCCGGACATCGCCCTGATAACTAATGTCGAATCTGAGCATTTAGATTATTTTAAAAATATCGCAAATATTAAAAAATCTTTTAAGCAATTTGCCAGCCAGGCAAAAAAAATAATTAAATACAAAAAGCATAATATTAAACTGCAGATCCCTGGCAAGCATAATCGCTACAATGCTTGTTTGGCTTTTGAAACAGCCAAAGCCTTAGGCATAAAAAATGCTATTATTAAGAAAGCTTTATTTGACTATAAGGGCTCTTGGCGCCGCTTTGAAGAAAAAAAATTAATAATTAATAATTATGCATTAATAATTATTCATGATTATGCTCATCATCCAAGCGAGATAAAAGCAACCTTGCAAGCGGCTCGGGAAAAATATCCGCGCAAAAAAATTATTGCGATTTTTCAACCGCACCAATACCAGCGCTTAAATTTATTATTTAATGATTTCGCGAAATCTTTTAATCAAGCTGATAAAACAATTATTACTGATGTTTATAAAGTGCCTGGCCGAGAAGAAAAAATTCAAAAAACCGGCCAAGATTTGGCCATGGCAATTAAAAACGCAAAATATATTAAACTTGATAAACTAGCTGATTTTATTAAAAAAATCGCTAAGCCAAATCAGGTTATTTTGCTAATGGGCGCCGGGGATATCTATAATATAAAACTATGAAAGGAGGTGAACAAGAAGTGCCTGAAGAAAAACAAGCCGGAAAAATCACGCATTATTTTGGCAATCTTGGCGTTGGCGTTGTTGAGCTTTCTGGTGTTTTGAAAAAAGGCGACCAAATTCATATTAAAGGCGCGACAACTGATTTTGAGCAAATTGCTGAATCAATGCAGATTGACGGCAAAGATATTGATCAAGCTAAAAAAGGCGACGCAATCGGCGTGAAATTTAATGAAAAAGTTAGACAAGGAGATTTGGTTTTGAAAAAGTGAATACGCAATTTATAAATTTTTTTCGCTGATTACTTTAATTTTATTCTTTTTAAGTAGTTGAGCGGTCACGCCATCTCCTTTGATTATTGCGCCGGAAAAAGTGCCGTCATAAATCTTGCCACTGCCGCAGGAAGGACTTTTTTGCTTTAAAATTACTTCTTGAATATTAAATAATTTAGCTAATTTCAAAACTTGTTTTGCTCCTTGCAAAAAGTTTTTGGTCACATCTTTGCCTGATTTGGTAATGACTTTATTATTTTGTTGTTCTGCTGGTTCTCTTGGCGTTGAGAGTCCGCCCAGTTGCTCCGGGCAAACAGGAATTATAATCTCTTTTTGAGCCAATTTAATAACTTTCTTATTCGGTTTGCTTTTGTTGTCCCAGCGGCATTTAATGCCTAATAAACAAGCGCTACAAAGTTTCATTGTTCTATTCTTTTAATTGAATCGCATACAAGCCTTTTTTCTCAATCTCTTTTTTCTGCCCAAAATCATCAAGTTTGAATCTCAAAACATAATCAACTTTTTTCTCAATTTTCCTGCCAGTATATTGTTTTGTTTTTGGATTCCACTCTTCTAAAACCAAAACATCGCCTTTTTTAACTTTAAAATCAGCCAGTCTTAATTCAAATCGCTTTTTACTGGCCTTAATCAGCTCAAAATACTTTGGCCAAATTTTTTTGTGAATGGTAGACATTTTTTGCTTAAATTTTATTTAATAATTAACAAAAGATTTAACTAGTCGCCGATATAATCTGAAGGGCTGCACATACTTGCTACCTTTTAATGTTTTCCATTTGCCGTCCCAATTTATACTAAACAGAAATTTTGCCAGAAAGGGGCTATTTTCGCTTACAATTCTAATAGCAAATACATAACTACCGGGAAGTAATATGTTTTTTACAGTGCCGCTAGCAAAGCCCTTGGTCATTATGTGTAAAATATCATCTTTTTCAATTATATAACAAACATCTAACCTTCTCTGTTCTTTAGGCAAAATATCAATAGGGTATATGTCTGCTTCATGTGCCCATTTCAATTTGACTGGACTCATAAAATCATCAAATTTCGTACAAGACTTCGCCCAAAACTTGTTCGTTTGTTGAATCCAAATTTTTGACAAATAAGCTTCTGTGTTCTTGGATATTTCGTAACCTTTATTTTTCACCATCAAGTGAAGCCAAAACGATTGAGGCTGTGCAGCACAATCTACTAATTTACGTTCATGATAGGTTTCGCACGGCTTAAAAAATATTTTAAGTCTTGCTTGATAGAATATCAATTTTAATAAAATTATTGGTATAGCCATTATAGTCAAAATAGACGCTAATTGTTGAAACCACAGCGTTCTTTCTAAAAAATTTAGAATTATTTGAAAATTAAATTAATCATAATAATTTAATAACCTTATCCACACCCACTCCCTCTTTCAAGTTTGGTAGATGTTCGGTATAATTATAGCAGACCTAAAATTTATGTCAAATCTATGCTAACCAAACGACAAAAACAAATTTTTGATTACATAAAAAAATTTATAAAAGAAAAAGATTATGCTCCTTCTTTAGATGAAATCAGAAGGCATTTTAGGTTATCTTCAAAATCTACTATACATCAGCACATAGAAGCATTAAAACTCAAAGGGCGTTTAGCAAAACTTGATTATCAAGCACGATCAATAGAAATATCAGAAAGCAAAAAAACTAAATTAGCAGAAATTCCTCTTCTTGGCACAATTGCCGCTGGACAGCCAATTGAAGCACTAGAAAATCCAGATGTAATTCAGGTCCCGCAAGATTATATTGGAAAATATGGCAATTATTATGCCCTGCGCGTACAAGGCAACAGTATGATAGACGAAGGTGTTTTTGACGGCGATACAGTTATTATTCGGCAACAAAAAATAGCTGACGACGGACAAATGGTCGTCGCAATAATTGATGACAATCAAGCTACTCTTAAAAAAATCTATCGGGAAAAAGACAGGATAAGATTACAGCCAGCTAACCCATCGCTTTTTCCGATATACAGAAAAGAAGTTGAAATCAGAGGTATAGTTGCTCAAATAATAAGAAATTTAGAATCACGGCTAGAGGGCGACAAGTTCAAGCGGCGCATTGATTATTCTTGGGATTTTAATGGTGCCAAAACAAAACCATATACCCATGGCTTGCACACTTATCCAGCGATGTTCATTCCGCAAGTAGCGCGAAGATTGCTTTTAACCTACAGCCAAAAAAACGATACAATTTGCGATATTTTTTGTGGTTCTGGCACAGCTTTAATTGAGAGCAGATTATTAAGCCGCAATTCTTTTGGCATTGATTTAAATCCATTAGCTGTTTTCCTGGCAGAAGTTAAAACAACGCCGCTAAATCCGCAATCACTTGAAAAAGAATATATCAAGCTTATAGCAAAAATTAATAAAATTAAAAATACTGAAATAAAAAAACCTCAATTTAAAAATCTTGAATTTTGGTTTAAAAATAAAGTTATTATACAACTAGCCAAAATTAAAAAAGCTATTAAAGAAATAAAAAACAAAAAAATCCAAGATTTTTTCATGGTTGCTTTTAGCGAAACTGTTAGAAAATCCTCAAATACAAAAAGCGGGGAATTCAAATTAGTAAGAATTAAAAAAGAAGACCTGGAAAGATATAGTCCTAATGTTTTAGAAATTTTTCAACAAAAAGCAGAATTCAATATAAAGGCAATGGAAGAATTTTATCGCGATGTAGATAAAAACACTTTGGCCAAAATTATCTTTGGCGATGCTTCAAAAAATAATGGCATTAAAGAAAATTCAATAGATTGTGTTATTACTTCCCCGCCTTACGGCGACAGCCGAACAACTGTTGCTTACGGCCAATTCTCCAGGCTTTCCGCACAATGGCTAGGTATTTTTGATAATCC
>JBDRLZ010000018.1:0-14728 GCA_043812555.1 bacterium | reverse complement strand
CTAACAATAAAATAATGCTAGCTATAGTCAAGCCAATAAAGATTAAGCAGAGAATTTTAATAGCTATTTTGATTTTCTTATTGGCTTTTTGCAATTGAACAATAAAATCATCAATGTGCTCATGATAGCTTATTTCTAATCTGGTCAGCATGTTTTTAGTTTTTTGAGCTAGCCAGATTAATAGACCTAAAGCCCATTCGCTGTTAATTATTCCGGCAATCAGCGCGATAAAAATCATTATCTGTAAAAACAATCCCCAAGACAGTCTTTCAAGTTTCATTTTTTACTTACCCTCCTTGCTTTTACCTGTTCTAGTCTTTGTCGCAATTTTTCAGATTCTTCTTTGCTTGAATCTAGAAGCTGTTGGACAATCTGATTAACTTTTTCTTGCTTGGTTTGTTTCTTCTCTAAGTAATCATGGATCGCGCTTACTGATGATGATTCTGGTTTTTCTGATTTTTTAGAATCAGCATGAAATCTTTCAAGAAAAAACTTGGTTAAAGATTCAGCCGCGCCTTCAGCAAGGCCTTGAATAATGCTTAGTTTGAGCATAAATTACACCTCTTTTTTTTCAAGTTGCTGTCAACAGCTTAACAGAAAAAGGCGCAATTTGCAAGATTGATTTGACGCGGTTTTAAAAATAGATTAAAATAAGAACATAGCTTCGCTATAACCTTTTTACTCATTAACATTCGTAATAATTATGATGTTCAAAATTATTAAAGAGAAAATATGAATTTTATAAGACAAATTTTAGTTCAAAATCCGCCGACCGTCACAACGCCACCTCCCACCGTCACAACGCCACCTCCCACCGTCACTTTCCCTCCTCCAATCGCATCAACAACTATTCAAGCCCTAATTGCCAGCATAACTAATTGGCTAATAAATATCGGCTTAGCAATTGCGGTTTTAATGCTGATTTACGGCGCATTAGTTTTTATTACTGCTGGCGGAGTTGAAACCAGAGTGACCCAAGGTAAAAAAATCTTAACTTGGTCTGTTATTGGCTTAGCAACTTTGCTTTTAGCCAAAGGCGTTGAATTTGTGATTAGAAGTTTTTTAGTATAAGTTTTAGAAAATAAAAAAGGACATCGTTTTTTTTCGATGCCTTTTTATTTTTTTTCGAATATACTTTTTCACCTCCTTGGCGAGAAAACCAGCCTAACTGTTTTCCCCGCCTCGCCCAAAAAACAAATTGGGCCTGTCTTCATCCCAAACGACTCAGTGACCAAGCCTTTGGTACCATCATTAAAAATAATTTTGGTACCAAGAGGACCGGATATATTGATGTCGTAAGATGGGAAATACCCCAAATCAATCGTCTCTGAAGGCGTGTTTGGCCCTTTGAGGACGATTGATTTTTCAAAAGCTCCGCGGCTAGTTCTAGCACCTGTGCCTGTTGCTTGCTGTATTTTTGCGAATCCGCCTTTGGAAATTCCGGCGTCAATGGCAAACAGGACTAACACGCCAACAACAAATAGCACGATTAACGGCTTTTTAAAACACGCCGCTAATCCAATTGTTATAAGCAGAGTCAACCCAACTCCCCAGAGCCAGACCCTAGGCGACAAACCATAAAGTTTGTCTAGCCCCTGGCCCAACTTGGCGCCGGTTTCTTTGTTGATTGCAACTCTAACTCGGAAGAAACCGTCGCGCGGTTGAACTTGTACTAGGTTCCCAGTGGCATCATAAACTGCCGGGAGATTGAAAACAAAAATCAATTCTGTTTTCGCAACTCCAGCCGGGATATTGCCGCGAACAACCGCTTTTTCTCCGCCGCCTTCAACCTCTATGTTTTCTAATTCAGACCATCCTTGGACGCTCATAGAAATATGTCCAAGAGGACGATCGTTAATTAGATAATCATAGAGTCCAGCCGCCGGGATCTCGGCTAAATTCCCGTTTGCCAGCTCGACCGTGTAATCGCCGGTGGCTTCTATCCAGACTCGATCTCCGGCCTTAACAAATGGCCTTCGATGAGCTGGTAGAATTGTCTGTCGGCCGTTTCTGATCCGGACTTCAACTTTTTTAACGTCATTGAGGTAATCAGTAAAGATTACCCAAACAAGAGAAGCAAGAGAAACGACTACTAGCAATCCGGCCCAAATTTTTATGCCTTTGCCGCCGCCTAATAAAAAACTTAATATTAGGGCGACGAGAAAAGCCAGAAAGAGGCTGGTATAAAACCAGATTCCTCCGATTAAACCGGGCGCTAAGCCATCGGCTATTAATACTACAACCAAGCCAAGAAGCGGGGCTAAAATAAATCCAAGAATTTTCTGAAATAATCCCCCGATTCCGCCAACTACTCCGCCGGCTGCTCCTGCTGCTCCGCCTGCCGCAGTGCCAATGCCGCCTAAGTGCGGGGCAAAGTGCGGCCATAAAAACGCCACTACTGAGCCGATTAAGCCGGCTTTGATTGCTCCTTCCCAAGATATCCAGCCAAAATATGCGGCTATTACCGATGCAATCCAAACTAAGAGTATCATTCTTCCTCCTCCTCATCGTCTTGATCGACAACGACTATTCTTTTTTTTGGTTTTTTTATAGCCAGAACCAAAATAAAAATCATTATCAAAACCACGATTCCGATTAATACCCAGAAAACGATCCAAGGCGTGCCCGCGCCATTGTCATATTCTTCTGCCATCGTCGGGGTATAGCTGGGATCCGCCGGTGTTATTAAATCTGTCCGGCCTTCTGGATCTACGGCAACAATTTGTCCGCCGGCCTTGAATTGCAATTCGCCGGGTTGGACCTGCGGTTTGCCGTCTGTGCCCCATTTTTCGGCCTCTTCTATTACTTTGTTAACCATATTATTGCCGGTCCGGGGTTTTTGGCGGGCAAGTTCTTGGGCGCCGGCTTTTGCCAATGGCTCGGCAACTTTGCCGACTTCTTTGCCAGCGCTTTTTGCCCTAGAGCCTAGTTGTTTAATAACTTCAGCGCCGGGGATCCGACTTTTTTGCCGAAGCCCTATTTTGGGCCCGACCTTTGTCGCGACCCTACCGCATCCGTTGCGTAATCCGCAAATGGCAAACAATACCAAAATCACGGCTGAAATTGCTACAACTATTTTCATCATGATTTTTTCTCCTCCTTCTTATTCTTTTTCCAATCCCATATGGCATAACCAACTATACAAGCTGGTACGCCAATAAGAATATCTTTAAAACTGATTGGAGTGAAAACAACCAAAAACAAAATTGCAATCATGCCAAAGATAGCTAGTGCCCCTATCATCCGAATCGTTTTTTCTTCGGCTTCTTTTTTCTCGGCTTTTGCCTTAGCTTCGGCTTCTTTTTTCTCGGCTTTTGCCTGGGCATCTATTCTGGCTTCTTCTGCTTTGCGCGCTTTGTTTTCCGCATCAGCTATCATTTCCTCGGTCTCATCGTCAAAGTCAGCGATTTCCTGCTCAAGAAGCTTTTGGACAGAGGGCTTTTCTGCCGTGGCCAAAGTCCTCAAAAGCTGGTTTTTTTCGCGCCTTCTTTGGCGCCGGATTTCTAGTGGATCTGCCGTTAAAAAAGTGCCAGCATTACTATTTGCTCCGTTGCTTTTCAGCGACGCTACATCTTTGCTGAGCTCAACAAGCTTAACATCGTGGGTTCTGTCCTTGGACACCCCAATCCAATCTAGCACTACTTGAATTGCATCTAATCCTTTCATAACAAAACCCTCCTAGGTTTTTTATTTTTTTGTAAATTTGCTTGCAGAATATTGCATTCTGCAGTTGCCCATAATATAGCACATAATTTATAAAATGTCAAGGGCTTTTGACAAAAATTAGCCCTGGGTTATTTTTAGCCCAGGGTGAATAATATATTTATTTTATTTCAGTGATTTCCTGGCCACTGCCTAAAACATAGAATCCGTAAAAATCATCTGGTTTTAAACAGCCGCCAAACGGATTTAAACACTTGAATTCCAGATCAATGCCGACCAAATCTCCCTTTTTAGCAATTCCCTTCTTAATAATGCCTTGATTAGGGATGCGATTTAATAGGTCAAAAAAGAGATTTTGATAAAGCGCTTGCAGAACATTGCCTTGCGCATTGGTCAGAAATATACTAGCTTTGCCCTTGACGCCTTGATGAAAATGCGTAACTGTAATTTTTACCAAATCGTCGTTATCATAGTAAAAGCTAATTTCTGTTCCCCTAATTTCTTTGGTTTCTTCAGCAAGGCTCGGCGACGGAACTAACGGAAGTAATGGAGATTCACAGCCTTGCTGACCCATTAAAAATGGCAAAACAAGAAATATTATGCAAAGAGCAACTTTAGCTTTCAATTTACTCGCCTCCTGCTTTAGATATTAAAACAAAAAAGCAAAAATATCAAGCAATTGCAAATTTATCCCAAATAACTTATTATTTTAATGAGTAAGCCCTCGTGGTGGAACTGCCTGCCCGCAATGCTTCGCATAGCGATAGCAGGCGGGGCAGACACCTAGATGCCTCCGTGGCGGAATTGGCAGACGCGCATGGTTTAGGACCATGTCCTTACGGGTAGAGGTTCGAGTCCTCTCGGAGGCACAATCTTAAATTTTCTTTATTTTCTTAAATTCCCGCGAAACAATAATAAACATCAAAATCAAAAGCGGCGCTAAAAGAGGCAAAGCCAGAGTTTCATGCAAAAGCGCAATATAATTATAAACGCCGTGAAAAGCAATTGCCCAGAACAAACCAGCGCTAACTGATTTTTTCGCGCCAAGATAGTAGCCAACTATTCCAGAAGCTAGAGCGTGAAGAAGCGTGGCGCTTAAAAAGCGCAAAGTGAGCAAATTAAAAGTTTGCGAGCCGTCTTTTAAAATCAAAATAATATTTTCAACCGTGGCAAAACCAAGAGCAATAGTAATCATATAGATCATGGCGTCAATTGGTTCGTCATAAGCTTTGGCTTTGGCAACTTTGAATTTAAAAACAAGATATTTTAAGATTTCTTCAGTTGGCGCAATAATCAAAAAAATGTAAAAAGCGCCGGTTATGATTTTAACAAAAGCCATTTCTATAATAACAGCCGCCGGCGTAATCAGCATGCCGAATAAAAAAATTTTAGCGATCATATACCCCGGTTCTGGCTTTTTGCGATCGCGATACAAAAAGATTGCCAGCCAGATTAAACCCGGAATAAAACCTAAGAGAATTTTGGCCATTGCGTTAAGTGAATAGAATTTTTATTACCAAGTTGATGCCAGATTTCTTCTGTTATAAACGGCAAAATCGGGCCGTATAATTTTAAAATATTAATCAAGCAAAAATACAAGCAATTCTTATTATCTTGGTCTTGCCTGTTTTTAGAAAGCTCAATATATTTTGAACAAAATTCCTGCCAGAAAAATTTGTCAATAATATTTCTGGCTTTAAAATATTCATATTTTTCAAAACATTCTGTTGTTTTGCAAATAGTTTTTTGCATTTCGTGCAAAAGCAATTTGTCTTCAGGGTTACTCGGTTTGAAATTTTTATCTGGTTTAAAATTTTCAAGATTTAATATAACAAAGCGCGAAGCATTAAAAATTTTAATCACAGTGCGCTTGCCTTTTTGTACTTCTTTCTCGGAATATCTCATGTTCTGTCCCAAGCGAGCGCCAGTTGCCCAGTAGCGCAAAGCATCAGCCCCATATTGGCTGATAATTTTTTGCGGGTCTTGATAATTGCCCAAGCGCTTAGAGATTTTTCTGCCTTGTTCGTCTAAGCCGTGGCCAGAAATCATGACATCTCTAAACGGCAATTTATTATGATGATAGTGCGCTTTGACTATACTATAAAAAAGCCATGTTCTGATAATCTCAAAAGCCTGGGGTCTTAAAGTTTTTGGAAACTTGCCAATTATTTCTGGAGTCAAAGCTGATGTTGCCCAAGTGTCCATTACATCGGTTTCCGGAGTTAAATTTTTTTTGGGTTTTTCTGTTGGGTCAACTGGCAGCTCTGTTTTTTTTGCTAAAACCGGATTGCCAGATTTATCATACCAAACAGGAAACGGCACGCCATAATATCTTTGCCGCGAGATGCACCAATCCCATTTTAGATTTTTAACCCAGTCAGCATATCTTCTCTGCATAAACCCCGGAAACCACTTAAGCTCTTGTCCGCGTTTGATAAAATCTTTTTTATTTTCAAGCAGTTTTATAAACCATTGCTTGGTTAAAATAAATTCAACCGGGGTCCCGCATCTTTCGTGAATATTCAGAACATGATTTATTAATTCTTGTTTTTTCAGCAAGCTTGCTTTTTGCAGTTTTTGCAAAATATTTTGGCGTTTTTCTAAAATTTTTTCCGGCTTTGTTTTTTCAGTAAAAATTGGCCGAGTTTCAAGTTTGTGCTCCTGCCATTTTTTGATGTCTTCAAGGTCGCCCCAAGTGCAGACCATTATCAAGCCAGTGCCGAATTTTGGATCAATGTTTTTATCAAATAAAACAGGCACTTCAAAATTAAATAAAGGCACTTTGGTTTTTTTTATATTTTGATAGCGTTTATCTTGGGGATTAAAAAATAAAGCAACGCAAGATTCTAGTAATTCAGGCCTGGTTGTGGCAATTATTAAATTTTTGTCAAATTCTATAAAACTTAGATAAGACTTTTCTTGTTTATCTTCTAAATCAGCCTGGGCAATTGCTGTTTGACATTGCGGACACCAAAGCATTGGCTGTTCAGCTTGATAAACCAAGCCTTTTTTGTATAAATCAATAAAAGATTCTTGGGAGATTTTTTGACAATGAGAATTTATTGTTGAATAAGTTTTTGTCCAATCAACTGAAATGCCCAAGGCATCCCAAAGTTTTTTGTAATTTTGAGATCCTGATTTTGTTTCTTTGAGGCAAAGCTTGATAAAATCTCGGCGCGAAATTTTTGATTTATCTATGTTGTATTTTTTTTCGACAAATCTTTCGGTTGGCAAGCCATTATCATCAAAGCCCATTGGGTAAAATACTTCAAAGCCTTGCATGCGTTTAAATCTGACAACAAATTCAGCTTGAGCATAGCTCATAATATGGCCAGCATGGAGGTGTTCGGCCGAAACATACGGCGGCGGCGTGTCAACTGAAAAAACCAGCTTTTTAGATTCTTCTTGAAATTTATAAATCTTATTTTTCTGCCAATATTTTCGCCAATAATTTTCGCGCTTTTGAATATCGTAGTTTTCTGCTAGAATCATAATTAGGTTTATTTTATCAAATATCTCTTTTTTTGTCTATGAAAATTGTTGATCTTGTCCCAGCTGTAAAAATTCCGCGGCATTTGCCGCAAACATACACCTACTACACTCGGCGTCGATTAGAAATCGGCTCTTTGGTTTTAGCGCCTTTGGCTAAAAGAAAAATCAAAGCAGTGGTGATTAGTATTCGAAAATTTAATAAATTAGAAATTAAAAATTATAATTATAATCTGAGGCCGATTATTAAAGTTATTCAAGAAAAGCCAGTTTTAGACAAAGACCAATTAAAATTAGCTAACTGGATGAGTAGTTATTATTGCGAACCATTGAGCTATGTTATTAAAACAATATGCTTAAAACAATAATTTTAAAACCCCAAAAAGGCATGTATAAAAAATTATTTGCCTGCCTCGCCGGCAGGCGGGCGCTAAATATTAAAAAAATTATTATCAAAGACGAGCATAGCTCGCTTTATAAATCCCAAAGAGCGCCAAGAATAAATTTAAGAGATGTCGCAATCAAATTTGCGCAAATTAAAAAAATCAAATTTGAACTTAAAAGCGATACCCCGTCTTTAGAAGCGTATTATAAATACAAGCTTAAACCGAAGATTAAAAAAACACAAAGACAAATAATTAATATGCAGGGCGAAAAAAGTATTATTTCAAGAGCGCTTGCTCAGGAGCTCAAAAAATCAAAATCTTCTTTGTTGTTTTTAAATCGTTTGGGCGCGGCGACTTTTATTTTATGCCAAGACTGCGGCTATATTGCTAAATGCAAGTCTTGCGATGTGCCGTTAGTTTATCATCTTGAAGAAAATCAATTAATCTGCCATTATTGCGGCTTTAAAGCAAAGGCGCTTTTGACTTGCCCAAAATGCAATTCATGGCAGATTAAATATTTAGGCGCTGGCATTGAAAAAGTCAAACAAGAAATTGCTAAATTAAAACTTAGCAATAAAATTTTAATTACGACTTTAAAGCAAAATCTGCCTCGAGTTGACTTGGTCGGCGTAATTTCAGCAGACACAATTTTGCATTTGCCGGATTTTCGCTCGTCAGAGCGCACTTTTCAAGCTTTAATTAAATTAAATAATTTGTGTAAAAAAATGATTATTCAGACTTATGCGCCAGAGCACTGTGTTTTTGATTTTGCAAATTTTTATCAGCGCGAGCTGAAAGTCAGAAAAGAGCTTAATTATCCGCCTTATTGTCAATTAATTAAACTCACTTACCGCCATAAAAATTTTTTAAAAGCAAAAACCGAAGCTTATAGACTATTTAAAAAACTCCAAACTCCAAACTCCAAACTCCAAACTATTCTCGGTCCTGCTCCGGCTTTTATTTCTAAACAGCGCGGCTTATATTACTGGAATATTATTATTAAAATTAAAAACCAAATATCAAAAATCAAAATTTTAGAAAAAGTGCCGAGTGATTGGATTATTGATGTTGATCCAATAAGTTTACTTTAAAAGATAACTAACCAGAATTATAATAGCAATTTGGCCGAGCAGGGCTTTTTTGCGCGAGACTTGATAAAAAAAGAGCTGGTGAAAATAGTTATGCATTTTATAAAACCAGCCGAGCCCTTTAATTTTCCACTGCTCATGTATTCCCCAAATTGCGTCAGGCAGTAAAGCGCCAATTGCGCCGGCTAAAAATACGCGGTTGTTTTTTAAATTAAAACAATAAATCCATATTTGCATAAAAATAAAAAGAAATATCAAATCAAGTACGACTCTTAAAAAAAGCACTGGCTTGTTTTTTTGGTCAATAATAACGCTGTCATTGTGCGGGATCATGTCTAAAATAAAATGGCTTAAAAAGCCAAAAACAAGAGCCAGCCATTGATTATTAGTAATTTTTTCTCCAATTAATCCGCCGACTGCGGCGTGAATAGTTAAAAACATTGGTTTAATCTTAGCATGGGCCTTTTTATTTTGCAAAAAGTATGCTATTATTTTTTTGAAAAGCCAATGTAGCTCAGATGGCAGAGCAGGGCTTTCGTAAAGCTCAGGCCGTGGGTTCGAATCCCGCCATTGGCTCAAGAAACCATGAACGCGATTCTGACAATTTATCCAGGGGCTGGCGGCGATGATGCCCATGATTGGGCAAAAATGCTTTTGCGTATGTATCAAAGATTCTGCGACAAAAAAAAGTTAATTTACAAAAAAAGCAAAGAGTTTGTTTTAGAAATCAAAAACGGCTATGAGCTTTTGTCTCAAGAAGCCGGAGTTCATAGATTAGTCAGGCAGTCGCCATTTTCAGCCAAAAAACTGCGCCACACATCTTTTGCTTTAGTTGAAATTATTCCTGAGCTTGCCAATGTCCAAGTAAATATCCAGGACAAAGACTTGAAGATAGAAACTTTTCGTGGTTCAGGCCCGGGCGGCCAGCACAGAAATGTTACTGATTCAGCAGTGCGCATTACGCATTTGCCAACCGGCATTTCAGCGACTTCGCAGAACCAAAAATCCCAACACCAAAACAAAGCAGTTGCCTTGAATACTTTAAAAGCAAAACTTTGTCAAATTGAAAAAGACAAATCAAAAGCCGAGCAGGAGAGCTTCAAAACCGGCGCTTCGCCAGAATGGGCTAATCAGATCAGGTCTTATATTCTGCATCCGTACAAGCTTGTTAGAGACGAGAGAACGGGTAAAAAATATTATAACGCCGAAGAAATTTTAGATGGCAACTTAGATAAATTATGATAATTTTTAAAAGCGTTTCTAAAATTTATAAACCCAATGTCGTTGCTCTTGATAATATTAATTTAAAAATCAAGAATGGCGAATTTTTAAGCATTGTCGGCCAAAGCGGCGCCGGCAAAACAACCTTTTTAAAATTATTAATTGCTGAAGAAAAGCCAACTCATGGCAAAGTTGTTATTAATAAAAAAAATACTAGTAAAATAAAGCCGTGGCATTTGCCGATTTTTAGACAGCAAATCGGCACGGTTTTTCAGGACATAAAGCTCTTGCCGCGCAAAACCGCTTTTGAGAACATTGCTTTTATTATGGAGGCAGTTGGCAGGACGCAGGCTGAAATTGAAAATGAAGTGCCAGAGCTTTTGAGCATTGTCGGCTTAAAAGACAAATCCCGCTGTTTCCCGCGCGAATTAGCCGGCGGTGAAAAACAGAGAGTCTGCTTGGCGCGCGCTTTGGCTCATAAGCCGGGTATTTTAATAGCTGACGAGCCAACTGGCAATCTTGATTTGCTTAATACTTGGGATATTATTCAGCTTTTGCTTAAAATTCACCAATTCGGCACAACTGTTATTTTGGCGACACATAATAAAGACATAGTTAATAATATTAATAAAAGAGTAATTACTCTTGATCAAGGCCGAATTATTCGGGATCAGAAAAAGGGCGAATATTTATTGTAAACATATGAATCTCTAAAAAAGAAAAGCAAGAAGAGAGCTAATCTTATTTACCTCTTTACCTCTCTTTTCTAGACAATAGGCTTCTTAATTTGGCAAAATTATCAAAATTAAAAAAAGATGATACCTTGTTGGTATCATCACAAATTGAATCCTCCATTTGATTGAATTATTTTTGGAATGGGCAGGACGGGAATCGAACCCGCGCTGCTGGGGCCACAGTCCAGCACTCTGCCATTGAGTTACCTACCCAAACCCTTAAAAGAGCTACTCTATAAGAGTGTTTTTACACTATCAACTAATTTAGTTCTGTCAATAGCTTCCTGCTTCCGCGTTCGCATATCTCTTAATGCGACCTCGTTTTTTTGTTTTTCATCAGGACCAACTATTATAATTAATGGTATTTCTTGTTTAGCCGCGTAAATAAGTTGAACCTTTAGTGGTTCTGCATCTAAATAAATCTCTGTTGCAATCCCTGCGCTTCTTATTTCGTTAGCTATCTTAAGATAATCAAAACGGAGTTTTAAATCGAATAGCGCTACTAAAACTTTGGTTACTATCGCCAATCATAAATAATTTATAATCAGGATAATACTTATCCATTAAAGTCTTAGCGCCAAAAGCTTTGTCGGTGTCAGCGGCGTTGATTATGAAAATACCATAATCTGGATCATAAAAGGGCTCGTCGGCATGCAATGGCAGAAATATGTTGCTAATTATCTGCAATATTTCATTGCTCCAATCACGATCAATAAACGGCTGGCCCAAATTATCTATGGCACGAAAATAACAACTAAACGAGCATTCTCTGTAGCCATTGATCATAATAATTTTTGAACAATCAGAGAATCGTTGATTTTCTATAAGCATTCTCGTAACGTCACCAAGAATAATCTTACTTGTTGGTAAATTATTCTGGATACTCTGTGCTACCTCTTGCTTAAAAGATGCAAATCGTGCCTTGGAAACAAAATGTTTTTCATTTTGTATCTCCATAATTGCACCTCGTTCAGCAATTAGTGGACCAGTGTGTCCAATTCCTAAATAATCTTTCCATTGCCTCAGCGAAATAATCGGTGTATCTGAATTCAGACCTATCACCATTGAGTTTGCTACATCTTTTAAAATATTAAAAATATTTTCATCATTTATCTGATATGCTTCATTTATAATCGTTCTATCCAGATCCATTAGGACAAGTTTTTTCATGGTGCCTCCCCTCGCATTAATGAATCTAAAACTCAAAATCCAACAGGCTTCTTGCGAGAATTACTCTTTTATCAAGATCATTGTATTCTGCAATAACATCATAACCGAGTTTTTGAGTGTACCACAAATAAGTTACAGTTGGCGGATTAGTTTTGGTGCGACAAACTATAGCCTTTAATCCTTGATTAATAAAATCATTTACTCTTCGTATATTCAAAGATTTGCCAATTTTTTGCCCTCGGAATTCTTTCAGCACACCAATTTCATCTTGATAAGCTACACGCTCAATATTGTCGAACATCCTATGGAGTCGATTGGCTACGCCCAGTAATTGCAATTTTTTTTCTAGGTCCTGTGGAGCGATAGGATAACCCCAAGAAAAGCCAATAACCTTAGTATTACTCAAAGCAAGCCAGCATGAGGCATCAGAAGTAATCTCATGCGCAATATCCTCCTCAACAGTTTTTGTCGGCCAAAAATCAAAAACAGTTTCGCCGCAATGCTCGTAATTAATTGATCGCAATAAATCTTTCTCGCCTAAACCCCATTTAGCACCACATACAGAGCATTTTTTCCACTCATTCCATGGTTCCTCAGCAAAAACTTCGCGATAACATTCAACAAGATGAGGGATTATTTGTCTATTATCCTGCGGACTAAATGGTATATAAACAACATTGGCATTCATTGTTTTATGCCTCCTATTTTATTTTTTTTCAATGTTCTTGTTTAGCAGCAAAATTACTATTGATTTCTATAAATCAACAGTAGGTTACTGCCAAAATTATTGGCAGTATCTCCTAATGACAGAAGAGTATATCTTTCTTAACTTTTTTAAGGATATAATGTCAACCCATTCATCAATGCCGTGGGCATTCGCTCCCCTTGGCCCGAAATAAACCACGGGAATATTAAATTTTTCTTGAAGTAATTGACCGTCGCCATAACCCTTTTTGCTCGCATCCAGATATTCAATCTTGCCTAATATTTTTTTCATTATCATCTCAAACCTATCAACGCATTCTTTTTTTGCATAAAGGGCGGAGTAATTATGCTTGATACAAAAATCCAATACTCGCAATTTTTTCGCTTTGGTAACTTTTATAATTCGTTGTATAATCTTTTTGGCATTAAGCTCTAATGTGCTTGGACGAATCTCAATAACTGCTTCGGCAAAATCAGCAATGTTATTACCCTGCTTGCCAATCAGAATCTTAGATCTATTTTTTTGGCCAAGATTCAATCCTCCTCTAATATAGGCGATATTCATAGATGATTCCCCAAGTACTCTATCTCTAAATTGCATAAGCCATTTCTTAATATCACTTAAAATATCTGTTATCCCATCAATTGCGTTATTGCTATTTGCTGGATTTGCAGAATGTCCTGTTCGCCCTTGGATTGCAAAATGAATTTCGATAAGACCGCGCTGAGCATTCCAAATTTTTAAATCTGAAGGTTCGACTACAATTGCTAGGTTCCCAATCTCCTTATTATATTGACTAACAAATTTTTTCATTCCTTTAAAGTCATACTCTTCATCACAATAGAAAAGCAAAGTAAGACCAGAGACATCTTTAAGATCATTAAGAGAATCAAGTATAGTGGCTAGACCACTTTTATTATCTAAAGCTCCTAAACCGAATAGTTTATTATTTTTGATGGTTCCAACCAACTGTTTTTTTGACCACCCCGTTTTAGGTTCTGCTGTATCCATGTGAGCGGCTAGGAATAAACGAGATTGTCCTTTTGTTTTTGCAATAATATTAAAACGATCCGTCTTAATTTTTTGTTTTTTTACACTTAAATAATCAAATTGCTTAAGATATCCAAATACAAAATCACCAATTGCTTTCTCGTTGGTCCTACTGTTTACATAACTAGGAATTGATATTAATTTTTGTGTTAATTTAAGCAAGTTCATTTATCTTAAATTTTTAATTAAAAAACTCTCATTCCCTAGAATTACTATTACTAAAATAATAATCAAGGAACGAGAGTCTTTATTCCCGCGGTTCCATCCTTATTCTCTGGCAATCACCAGAACACTTAATTAGTTAACGATGTGTGGCACCGTTCCCGCTTTTCTGCGGGACCGCTCCAAGAGTGTGTTCACTAATTTTTCAGCATCTGGCTTGCACTATCCCAGATTCGCTAAGGCTTAGATTATTAGATACTATTCTCTTGTCCAAACGCGTTATCTATGGAGTTTTTAAGGTTGATTACAGTATAGATCACAAAAGATACTTGTCAAGAGCGTTTATTTACATCAAATTCTTCTAGCATTTTTTTTAAAACCCTATATTGATCTTCGGCTAATTTTTTAGCTTTTGGTAAAAGCTGCACATCTCTCCAGTCTCTCTCAATTTTTTCTAAATCGACTTTTACCATTTCTTCTAAAGAATGTTTAGGATGAAATTTAAAATAAGTTAGATAAAAAATACTTCTAAAATGCGATAACGCATCAGCCACAACAACCACTTTTTCTTCTAATGTTCTCGGTCTATAAGCTTCGAGATTGCGGTGCCGCAAAACACAATTTATAATTTTATTAATTTCAATTTTATCTATTTCATGTTTTGACAAAATCTCTTCAGCAATTCTAGCGCCATCAATGTGATGATTTTTCTTAACGGTTAAAATTTCTTTGTCGTCCTTTGCATAATAATGAGCAATATCGTGCAGCCAGCAGGAAATTAAAACTATTTTTTGATCTGCTTTGGGATAAAGTTTTAATAAATCTTTTGCTGACTTAATTACTGCTTTTTGATGCATATTATAAAACCAAAACCAGCCGTTTTGCTTAGCCAAGTATCTGACACACTTTTGTGCTTTTTTGGCAATCTCTCTAAAAACTAGATTAGTCATGATTTTTATTAAATCACTAGGGGTAAGTGACTACATTCTTCAGCCGAGGATAAATTATGGCATTCTTTATATCTTTTAAGCATAAAGCCCAAGCTATAAACCGCTCTAC
>JBDRLZ010000017.1:0-47258 GCA_043812555.1 bacterium | reverse complement strand
AAATAAATTGTCTTGTCTTTATCAACCCAAATGTCTTTTAAGTTAGTAAATTGAGCGCTGGTGATTTGTGAAATTAACTGGCCGGTTTTATCAAAAACCAAAAGCCTGTTTTTTTCAAGAACATAGAGATTATTTAAATTGGGCAAAGTAAAAATTTTAATCGGCTGATTTAATTCAAGATTTAAATTAAAATCTTCGCGAATGCCTCTGAAAAATTTTAAAACCTGATCATTGTCCAAAACATAAATATCGCCGTCAATTGCCATAGAAATCGGATTTACAAAATCTGTTTTTTGTTTCAGCCAAGAATAAGGGCCTGAAAATCCAGCTAATGTCCGAGAATATCTATAAATTTGGTTTTCGCCCAAAGCATAGATAAATTGATTATAACTTGAAATATCTTTAATCAAGACCGAAGGCAAATCAACTTGAGACTTGCTTAAATTCTTATTTGGTGTATAAATTGCCAAGCCCGGCGTATTAGTTAAAAAAACAATTATATCTTCCGGCTGAAAAACCACTGCCTTTTGAATGTAACCTAAATTAACAGAAGTTGTTGAAACAGGCTTGATTAAATCGTTAATTTGATAAATAGCATTATTGCTTGAATCAAAAGCATAAATATTTTTTTGAATTTTAACTATGCCGCTAATTGGCTCGCCTGATTTAATACTTTTAATATTATTAATTTCAGTTAATTTATTTGATTTATTAATTTGTTCTGCAATTTGCTGATTTAAATTAATTTTATCCGGCAAATCAGGCAAAGAAGTTAATATATTTTGAGATTCTTCTAAGAGAGTTTTGGCTCGGTCGTTTTGATTAAACATCAAAACCGCTTCAGCTTGAAGAAATTTCTGTTTGGCTTGACTTAAAACATTTTGATAATTAATAATCTGCTGTTTTTCCTCTTTGTTTTGAGAAATATAAACAGCGCTGCTGAAAATAATAATAAAAATTAAATAAAACCCAATCAGCGCTTTTTGAAAATTATCTATGTTAAGATAAGCCCAAAACCGCTTTGGTTCTGTTAAGGGCAGGGGAGAGGCTTGATAAGAGTCAGCAAACGGTTTATAATTTTCCAGCGCCTCAAACTTAGCTTTATTAATTCTGGCAAAACAATTGCCTTTTGTTTGAGTCAAATAAAGCCGTCCTCGATAAAGAACAGCGCAGATAAAATTTGCTTTTTTATTAAACCGTTCAAGAATAACATTGGCTTTTTGCAAACTGGCTTTTAAAGCTTCTAAGGGCTTGCGTTCAGGATAATCATAATATTCTCTTCTTATTGTTGAAGCAATTAGATTAGCCAAGTAAGACTGCTCTTCTTGAGAGCCGCTTCTGACTTTGCCTAAAATATAAAGCTGGCCCAAATTTTTTTCGTCATTATAAACAAAAATTTTTTCTTGGTTCATAGCTATTTACATTTTACAATATTTTTATTATTATGACAACAATGCCAGAGATACTTGAAGAATTATTTAATTCCAAAACAAGAGCCAAAGTCTTGAAGCTTATGTTTCGCAATCCTGAAAATGGCTTTCGGGTTAAAGCGGTTTCTGAAAGAGCCAAGGTTGATTATTTTGCCGCCCGGCGCGAACTTGACAAGCTGAAAGCTATTAAGATTGTTAATTACCGCAACAAGGCTTTTGTTATTAACCCGGACTTTGATTTTTATAACGAACTTAAAAACTTGGTTCTGCGTTCAACGCCGGTTGCCAAAGAAAAGATTTTAAAACAGCTTAAAAAGATAGGCAAACTAAAGTTGATAATTTTAAGCGGCGTTTTTGTTAATACTGATAATACGCGGGTTGATCTTTTTATGGTTGGCGAGGTTATTCACAAGAGAAAACTAGAAACTTTGCTCAAGAATTTGGAAGCCGAGGTTGGCAAAGAAATTGATTATGTTATTATGGATTCAAGCGAGTTTAGATACCGCAAAAATATGTTTGACAAATTTGTCTTGGAGATGCTCGAGGGGCCGAAGCAGATTTTGCTGGACAGAGTTGGAATTGAATAAAGGACGATTAGCTCAGCGGCTAGAGCGTTCGGTTCACATCCGAAAGGCCGCAGGTTCAAGTCCTGCATCGTCCACTTGACAAAACTTAATTTTTTTGATATCTTTTAATTAAAGTTTGAAAACTAAATATAAAGGAGATCGTGATATGGACGAGATAATATTTGATATCGGCATCATGCTTGTAGGCAAACATTGTGATTTGGTCTGTGAAGGCTGCTTTCAAAAAAGCAGGAATAAAGTAAAATATTTAGATCTGGAGTCGCATCTTATTGATTATTTGCAAGAGATCAATGTCAAACAATGTTTTGTTGGCGGAGGTGAACCGCTTTTGCATGATAGACTAGAAACAATTCTTTACAGACTATCAGAAAAGTTTTTTGTAAGATATTTATTAACTCACGGGAATGATATAGCGCCCCGTCATTGTTACTTGAATGATTACATTGAAACCCTTGTAATATCCATTGACCCAATGCATAAAAGTGCTGTTGAGCGAAAGCAAAAAAATGTTTTTTATCCCGATCACATTTTTTTGACTTTAAAAAGATATGGCATACATGAAAAAGTACGCATAAACAGTGTCATTAGTAATTTGAACGAATTGCCATTTTTTCTGAATTTGAGAGAAGAAATTTTGTCTGTAAGCAATATAACAGACTGGCATATCTACACAAATACTAATTCGAGTATTTCAGAAACAGATTATATGAAATTTATTGACACGATTAACGATTCAAATCCACTTAATTTTAGTGTTGCATATAAATTGCCTTCGGAAAATTTTATTCAGTTGTTGATATTCCCTGATTTTTCCATTGAATCGTATTCTTTCACATATTCACACAAGGTAAAGAAACGATTTGTAAGAAACATCTTGGGATTTAATACGCTTTTTGATTTACTTTGGCATATTGTGCGTCTTCATGGAAAACAAATAGAAGTCTTTCGTCAAATGGGAGCAAGGAGGTAACCAATGAAAATTTTAGCTACGGGAGTCTTTGATATTATCCACATTGGTCATTTACATTTTTTGCAGAAAGCGAAAAGTCTTGGGGACGAGCTGATAGTCCTTGTTTCTTGTGACAAGGTTTGTGAGGAGGAGAAACGCATTCCAATTAATTCCCAGGAGGAAAGAGTGGAATTAGTTGAAGCGCTTAAGCCCGTTGATAAAGCATTTATCGGCCCAAATGGCGATAAATACAAAACAATTTTAGATATTAATCCCGATATATTAGTTCTGGGATTTGATCAAAAATTCGACATTGTAAAATTAGAAAAAGCTTTGAAAAACAAGGGGTTTAAGGGTAAAATTATTAGACTTCCTTGTTTTGCGGAACAAAGCACAACGATGATTTTAGAAAAAATAAAAAATCAAGTCTTCCAGCAGGGGCAATAAAGTTGCCCTTTTTTATCTATATTTTTTATCTATATTCATGATAATAAAACCAGATTATAACCAGAGTATTATAAATTTAATGAGCTCTATCCAGCAAGCATTAGGCATTCCCTCGCCCTACAATGAGTTGGATATTTTGGGCCACCAAAAACTGCTAAAAAACAAAAATATTATTTTATTTGTTATTGATGGCCTAGGCTATAATTATTTGCTAAACGCGGGCAAAAATAGCTTGATGAGTAAGAATCTGAGAAAAAAATTAACATCTGTTTTTTTAGCCACTACAGCGACAGCCATCACCAGCTTTATTACTGGGGTTGCGCCTAATCAGCACGCGATAACAGGTTGGCGCATGTATTTAAAAGAGATAGGAATGGCCACAGAACTCATCCAATTCACTACGAGAAGTGGAAAAATTCCACTGGATAAATATGGTCTAGAAATTAAAGATTTTTTTGATACAAAGAATATTTTCACCAGAACAAAAATTGATTCTTACATCATATATCCTGAAAATTATGCCCATTCTCAATTTTCGTCTGCAATAACAAAAGGAGCCACGCTCTATACTTTTAAAAATTTACAAGGCCTGTTTAGCCAAATTCAAAGAGCTACTAAAATTAGCAATAGGAGAAAATATATTTATGCATATTGGCAAGCTTTTGATGCTGTTTGTCATAAATATGGCACCCGATCAAAAAAAACATTAGAACATTTTATTGAGATTGATCGTTATTTGGGGAAATTTATAAATTTAATGGATAAAATCGATGCCGCTTTAATTATTACTGCTGACCATGGTCTGATTGATTTTAATCAATCAGAAATAATAGAATTGGATGATCACCCAGAACTAACCAAGATGATGATTGCCCCATTGTGTGGAGAAGCGCGAGTGGCTTATTGTTACATAAAGCCAGATAGAACCAAAGAATTTGAACATTATATAAAGCAGTATTTAAACAATTTTTGTTGGCTTTATAAAAGCCATGAACTGGTCAAGGATGGTTGGTTTGGTTTGTTTAAGGAAGATAATAAATTTTTAGACCGGATTGGGGACTATGTGCTTATAATGAAAAAAAATTATATTATCCAGGATCAAATACCAGGAGAGCCGGCAATGGCGAGTCAATTTAAGGCGTGCCATGGCGGGGTGAGTCAAGAAGAAATGTTTGTTCCTCTTATTATTTTGACAAAAAATACATCGTCCACTTGACAAAACTTAATTTTTTTGATATCTTTTAATTAAAGTTTGAAAACTAAATAAATAAGGAGGTGCCAAAAATGCGTAATCTTTTTTGGCATAGAATTTTTTTATGGCTCTGGGTAGCTCTTATGTTTTTCTTCTTTGTGATTCTGATGCAAATGGCGCATGGCCGAGTTTATGATTATGAGCGCCAGACTCTTCTTGCTCGCGAACGCCGGCTTGGCAGAGAAACAGATGAGTTCCGACCAATTGGCGGCAAAGCAGAAATAACTGACAGCGCAATTTTTGAAAACGGCATTTGCTTAGAGTCTTTTGAAGAAAATGCAATGGCAGTTGCGATTTATCAATTTAAAGAAATTGATAAAAATGTCAGCTCTTTGGCAATCCAAATTGCTTATCGCGGAACAGGCAAAGTATTTGTTGTTCAAGAACAAGATACTGGCATTACTTTTGAATTGCCAGCAGACCAAGAACGGCAAACGCTTTATTTGGCCGCTAACTACATTGCTGACGGCATAGTTGAGATTCATGTGATTGCTGACAGCAACAGAAAATTAGATATTCGGTTTGTCGAGCTGGAAAGTTTGCGCTATAAGCCGGAGGTTCGCGTAATTACACAATATGCATATTTGCCAATTAAAGAACCAACGGTTTATTACTACTATTATCGCGGTCCAATCTATAGTTCGGTTAGACCATACGAGTATATAGTTTATGATGGCTGGTGGCATAGCGATTGGTATATTGGCTGGCATGCGGCTTTTCGCGTGCGAACATATCCAGTTTATCGCTATCATTGGCGGCCCGACAGAGTAGTGCATATTCGTCATTATCATGACGATCGAATGCCGGTTATTGTTCGAGAATTGCCAAGATCGCGAGAACAAGTGCAATACACTGGAACCCAACGCCGTCGGCCAGAAGCATCGCGAGGCCGAGTAGACATAACTCGCCCAAAGGCTTCTTATCAGCCACAGCCAGTAATTAAAACTAGTGTTTCGCGAGTGCGTATTGTCCAGCCCGAGCGCAAAACAGCGCCAGCGCAAAAAGCATCTTCTTCGAGTTCGCGAACTGTTATAAAACAACGCCGCGAATCAGCGCCGTCAGCGCCAGCAAAAACTGACGACGACGAAGAAGAGAGCCGCAAAAAAAGGCGAAGATAAAAATCACTGAGGGTTGTCATTGACAACCCTCTAATTTTTTTCTAAAATAATAATATGACCAAAAAAGCGCAAGAATATTTAGAGGGCTGGAAAAGATGCAAGGCTGATTTTTTGAATTTCAAAAAAGAAGTTGAGCATAAGCAAAAAGACTGGAAAGACCTTGGCAGGGGAGAGGTAATTTCAAAAATCCTGCCGATTTTAGACGGCTTAGAGCTCTTGACCAAAGAAATAAAACGATGCTTAAATATCAAAGCAGTGCCAACGAAAAAGTTTAATCCAGAGATTCATGAGGCAATAGCCGGACAAGGCGATAAGATAGAGCAAGTACTGCAAAAGGGCTATTTTTTAAACACGAAATTATTAAGGCCAGCCCGAGTTAAGCTAAAATAGACATCAAGAAACTCCCCTGAAAAGGGGAGTTTCTTTTTAAGCCTTCTTCGCTTTCTCAACAATCTCTTTAAAAATTTCCGGATGTTCTTTAGAAAGCTGGGCAAGAATTTTGCGATTTAATTCTATTTTTGATTTTTTAAGCAAATTCATAAACTTGCTGTAAGAAAGTCCGTATTGGCGCACAGCTTTATTAATTTGCGCCTGCCAATCTCTTCTAAAAATGCGCTTTTTAGCTTTTCTATCGCGATAAGCATAAGATAGCGCTTTCATAACAGCCTGCTTAGCTTCTTTAAAAGTCGCTTTTCTTCGCCACTTATAGCCTTTGGCTTGCTTGATTATATTTTTTCTGCGTTTTCGTTTTTGAACGCTTCTTTTTACTCTCGGCATACAATTACATCTAGCCCTCGCATTGACTTTTTAATAAATTGATCAATCTTAACTTTTTCGTCGATTTGTTTAATAAATTCCTGCAATCTTTCTCGAGCCAAATCATAATGAGCTTTTTCCCGGCCCCTTAATTGAATTTCAACCCTGACCTTATGTCCTTTTTTTAAAAATCTGTGGGCATTTTTAATTTTTGTCTGGATATCATGTTCGCTCGTTGCTAACCTGATTCTAATGCTTTTGATTTTTTTGTTTTTTATTTTTTGTTTCTGATTTTTGACTTCTCGATATTTATATTTGCCGTAATCCATTATTCGGCAAACAGGCGGATTAGCTTTTTGAGCCACTTCAACCAAATCAAGCCCGCTCTCTTGGGCAATGCTTAATGCTTCTTGAATTGAAACAATGCCTCGCTGTTTTCCGACTTCGTCAATTAGGCGAACTTGTTTTGCAAATATTCTATTGTTGATTCTTCTGTATATGATAGTGGACTTGGAGGGAATTGCACCCTCGTCTAAAAAGATTTTTTAAAACACTTCGACAAGTTTATTTAATGAACAACTATTTGTTTAAGCGTACGCGTAAGCGTAAGCTCGAGGATAGTTTACTGTTTGATCTGCACTTATTAGATTTGCTAGATAGATTTACGAGTTATACTAGCTTTGCTCGACTTGCATATTTTGAAAAAAACTTTTTGTCGATTCTTTTACAAGCCCTTTAGTAATCGTTCTTTTTGCCTTTTAAACTCTCTTTGTTTAATTTTTTCTCTTTTATCAATTTTTCTTTTGCCTTTGGCCAGGCCGAAATTGAGTTTAATTTTGCCTTTTTTATTATATAATCTAATTGCTATTAATGTCAAGCCTTTTTGCTTTAATTTGCCGATTAAAGAGCTTATCTCGTGCTTGTTTAAAAGCAGCTTTCTTGATCTTTGCGGGTCATAATCTTTGGGCGTATTTTTTGGCTGATACGGCGCAATATAGGCATTGGTCAAGAAAAGCTCGCTGTTTTTAAGGCTGACAAAACTGCTTTTTAAACTTGCTTTGCCTGTTTTTATTGCTTTGACTTCATGGCCAAACAAAACCAAGCCTGCTTCATAGGTTTCAAAAATCTCATAATCATAGCGCGCTCTTCTGTTGATAACTAGGGTTTTCATAGGTTATGCTAAGCATAGCATAGTTTTAATTATTTTGAAAGTCATAAAAATTGCCAAGAACTCTTGACAAATTTATCAAGATATGCTATGCTATTGGCGACAATAAAGAAGCCAGAAAACAGCAGTTTAAAACAGAGACGCGCTAAAAATGCTAAAAGCTCTTGACAAAATTATCTTGATGTGCTATACTATGGCTGACGCTGAAATAGCGTCAAGAACCTAAAAATTTAAATATAGTTTAGAAGGGAGAGAGAGAATATGATTTATGAATCATATTTATATATGCCAAAACAGGCGTCTCTCCGGAGATGCCTGTTTTTGGGGGAGAACGATGTAGAGGAGAGAGTGCCCGCGGGGTATCAAGTAATAATATTTAGGCCCGACAGCCGGCAAAGATCCTCATCTGCATCGTTGAGAAATTTGAAAACTAAATAAAATCAAAATCAGGCTGTTTTGGGAACAGCGGGTTTGTTTAGAAATTCAGCAGTAAACTGATGAATATCAAACTTATTATTGTGGCGCTTCATGTATTTCTCATAAACATCATTTCTGAATTTTCTAATTTTAGCAACTACGCCTTTTAATTGTTTTTTATTCTTGTGCATAAGTTTTGATTAATTCTTCGGGGGTTGTCAATTGAGGAATAAATAAATCCGCTGATTTGTTAAATTCTGTTAATTTTTTGCGCTTATTCGGATTAGCCATATGAGTTATATTCCAAGTAACTAAAAAGTCTATTTCATAAAAAGTGGCGCAAGCAAGATGCAGAGCATCAATTGGGTGAGATTTAGGAACAATTTGAGATTTCAAGTAGTTTCCAGCCAAATTTTCAATTTCAGAAGTAATTTTAAGAATCTTGAATTTATTAAGCAGTTGTATTGTTTTTCTGCGTTTTTCAAGATCAGAGGTCTTTTTGATTTCTTGAACCGTTGCTTCTGAAATAAATGCTTGAAATTTAGATAAATAATCTTCCCAGAATAATCTTGTTAAAGCTGTTTGTTCAGGCGTATCAGCATCATAAAAATTACTTGGGACAGAAGTATCAAGATAAATTTTAGGCTTTAGCTTGGGCATTAATAAAATAATAGCATATCTAAATCTTTTTGCAACTGCTTCCGAGTTCGAAAATTTGACTTTTTGCCTAAAATATGCTACAATACAGGCAAGTTTAAGTCCCTAGTGAGCTGTTAATTGGTTCAAAATCTCTCTCCTTACCCCTCTTTGAGGGGCTGAGCCAATTACCAGCTTAGTAGGGATTTTTTTATTAACTTGCTTGTATTTTATCATATGTGTTAAAATAAAACTATATGAAAATTGGGATTGACGCACGAATTTTAAATAGCTATGTTAAGCGTTTATTGAGCGCTTTAGTTAAGCTTGATAAACGCAATCAGTATGTTTTATTTTTTGACTCGCGCATTCCCAAGGATCAAGCTGAAAAATATCAAGCCAAAAATATAAAAATTAAATACTTCCCATTTTCCAGATACAGAAAATTTGTCAGCTATGCTTATTCACAGATTTTAGTTTCAGCATTTTTAGCCAAAGAAAGATTAGATATTTTCCATGCCGCATCAGGAACAGCGCCTTTAACTTATCCGGGAAAAATAATTTTAAATCTCTGGAAAATAGAAAGAAAATTCAAAGAGCGCTCTTTGCAGAAGCAGATCGCCAGAAAAGCCAAAAAAATTATTGTTGATTCAAAAAAACTGCGAAAACAAATAATAAAAACCCATAAAATAAAAACCGAAAAAATTATAATTGCCGGAGAAAAAGTTAAAGAAATTTTAAGGATTTACAAAAAGTTATCCACAGATTTTGTCTTGGCAAAGTAATAGGGTATGTTATACTTGAAATCAATGGAGGAAAAAATGGAGGAAAATAAAGTTTTATCAGAGAGAGAGAGAGAGAGAGTAAGCAAAGCTCGCGGATTTTTGTATTTGGGTAACCCTTTTGGTCGAGGAGGGTTTTTTTAATTATTATTAATTAAGGAGGAAAAACATGGCTGTAGAAAAAGCAGTATCTAGCTCTAGTTTAGTGGAAGTAATTGACCGAATTCTTGACAAAGGCATTGTTATTGACGCCTGGGTAAGAGTTTCTTTGGTTGGCATTGAACTCTTGGCAATTGAAGCCCGAATAGTAATTGCTTCTGTTGAGACTTGGCTAAAATATGCCGAAGCTGTTGGTCTTACTGCCACTGCCGCTTAAGAGCTAGCCCTAATGATTTAAGGCGTCCTTTATCTTAAAAAGCACATTAATAAGTCCTTTATAGCTAAAGCATGCCTTGAATAAATTTTATGCCTGAAAATAATAATTTTAAAATCGCTAAAGATATTGTTGCTTCTTACAAAGCCCGAATAAAAGTGATTGGAGCAATAGCTGAAGATACCCAGAGGCTGTTAGAGGAGTTTAAAGAAAAGAGAGAGCAGATAAGCCGGGAATTAAAAGAAGCCTTGGCAAAGCATGAATCTTTGAGAAAAAAAGATTTTGATAAGATGATGGAGGATATTTTAATTACCCAGGAAGAGCGAGAACATAAGGTCAAAAAAATGCTGGCTGATTTTCACATAGAAGGAATGGTCGTGGTCAGGAATCTTAATGATATGTTAAAGAAGGGAGAAAAATTGCGGCTTAAAGATTTTAAAAAAACTTTGGCTAAAATTAAACAAGAGCAAGAAGTCCGTCAAAAACAAACACCCAGCCGGATTAAACAAGAATTAAAAACAATGCAAACAGAAGTTCATCAAATGCTTGAGAATTTTAAAAAAGAAAGAGAAAAAGTAGCTTTTGAATGGAAAAACTTATGGTCAAAAAAAGAACAATAAAATTTAAAAAAATTATCTGCGCTTTTTGTCATGGCAAGGGCAAAGATCCTTTTGAAGTTCCTTCAAAGCTTTCTAGCTGTCAGGTCTGTGGAGGCAGAGGCAAGATTACTATAGCTGATATTCCCCATGAAACATGTTCAGCTTGTAATGGCACAGGAGTTTTTGCTCATCACCGATTACCTTGTTCGGTTTGCAAAGGCAAAGGCGTAATGCCAGAAGATAGAAGACAAGGCAAGAAGGGCTTGGGTCCTGATACTGGATTGCCAGAAATTGGAAATTATTAAAGGTCGAAAATTAAGCATTAAGCATTAAGCATTAAGCATTAAAAATTGTAATATGGCTTGGGCACAAGAAATAAAAAATTTAGTGGCTGATATTAAAACTTCTCATCGGGACAGAACCCAATATGTAAAGGATGTTAAGGGAGATACGGCTAAGTTAATGCAAGATATTCGAGTCCAAATAAAAGATATTAAGGGAGATACTGCTGATCTTCTGGCTCAATTTGACAAAGAAATGAAAGAATTAGCTGCTGATTTGAAAGAATTTCTGAGAAAGAGTGAAACTAGCAGAATGGCTGATTTTAAAGTAATGATGGCGAATGTTGTTGAAAGAGTGGGAAAGATAAAAAGAAGAGTAAAAAGAATTCTTGGCGAGTATGCCGCAGAAAGAAAAGAAGCAGCTGGATATTGGGCTGGTTTGAGCAAAAAAGCAAGTTCAGAATAAAAATTAATTTAAGAAAAGATTATGTCTTATTATCTATCTTCAGAAGAAGAACAGGCTGTTATTAGGCCTCGGCCAATGCCTGATTTTGTTGAGACGGCTTATATCAAACAATTAACACAACGAGCGCTCAATTATCTCAAAATTGGCATGCCAGTTCATTTTAGAGGACCAACAGGCACTGGCAAAACCACTCTAGCTTTACATGTAGCTGGCAAACTCAAAAGACCGGCTGTGCTTTTGCATGGAGATGAGGAATATAAAACCTCGGATTTAATTGGCGGAGAACATGGCTATCGCTACCGTTATTTAAGGGATAATTTTATCGCTAGTGTTTTAAAAGTAGAACAAGATATGCAGAAACACTGGATGGATAATCGTCTGACCATTGCCTGCAAGAATGGCTATGCCCTGATTTATGATGAATTCACCAGATCAAGGCCTGAAGCAAATAATGTTTTGCTTTCAATTTTGCAGGAAAAAGTAATGGATTTGCCAACGCAAAGACAAGGAGAAGAGCACTATTACTTAAAAGTTCATCCTAATTTTTGCGCTATTTTTACTTCTAATCCTGAAGAATATGCTGGCACTCATAAAGCCCAGGATGCCCTGCGCGATAGAATGATAACAATGGATCTGGAGTATTTTGATCGGGAAACAGAAGTAGCCATAACTCAAGCAAAATCCGGTTTGCCCAAGCAAGATGCAGAAAAAATTGTTGATATTGTCAGGGGCATGAGAACAGGCAATCCTTGCGAGTTTCCGCCAACTGTTCGAAGCTGTATTGCTCTTGCTAAAGCTTTGATAGTTAATAAGGGAGAGCTTTGTTCTCGTAATCCAGTGTTTCAAGAATTAGCTCAAGATATATTGGTCTCGCAGACTACCCGAAGTCCTTGGTCAGCAAGACGCAAAGAAATAGAAAAAATGGTTCGTAAATTAATTAAAAAATATTGCTAAGATGAAAACATCAATAAAAACATTGCAAGATCTTAGCGGATTGCATGATTTAAGAACATATACTGGCACAGTTAGAAAAAGTAGTAAGCCAGACCTGCCAACTACTGCTATTTTGGATTTGTATATGCGTCGCAATGAGAGAGATAGAATAAACAAGGAATTAAAAGGTTTGAAAAGGAGAAGAAGGCAGTTGCAAATGAGATTGCAAAATGTTGAAAAACAGATGACCAAGCTTTTTGAGAGAACTGCTAAAACAGCTGAACAAATAAGAGGCACTTCAGAGACAGCGAAAAACAAGAAAAAAAACCCAATATTAAGATATTAAATTATGGCAAGAAAAATTAAGAAAACTTCAAAAGAGGATTTAGGGACGCTGAAAAAAAATCTAGAAAACACTGGCAAAGCAATTGGTGGATTGTTTGAGGGTTTATTTAAAGGCGTAGCTAGTATTTTGGATGTGGTCCAGGAAATGGAAGAAAAAGGTGAGGAAATACGTGGTTATCAAAAAGAAATAAAAGGCTTGACCAAAAGTGGCAAAGAATTTCGAGCCAGTGCTGGCTGGAGAGTAAAAACTGGTTTAAACAAAATTAAAAAACCATGACCACCGAACAAGAGATTTTGGAAAAAATTTTAGAAAAGAAGGGAGAAGCTCCTGTTCAATGGATTGCTAGGCAGATGAAAATTAGTAATGATTATACTCGCCTTATTTGCGCTGGTTTGGACAAAAAGGGCCTTATTGAAAAATTGCAGGGCCGAGATTGCTATAAAGTCACTCGCCAAAACGAGAAAAAGCCAAAAGTTTTAAAGAAAAAAACCAAGAAGAAAGCTAGACAAAAGCCTGCCTCGTCGGCAGGCGGGCCAAAACATAATTCTGGCAAAGATAATCCAAGCGAAGAGTTGAGTTTAGGGCAGATTATTGACCAGGGGATTAACAAAGGCATTGGGCAAATTAAAAAAGCAATTTGCTTAATAAAGGTCGAATTAAACAATAGAATTAAAGTAAAATAGCAAAAATAATATGGAAGAAATAATTAATCTTTTTGGGAATTACCAAATGCAGATTATTGTAATTTTATTGCTAGTTGATGTTGTTTTAGGGATTATCAGTGCTTTTGCGAAAAAAGTTTTTGATTTTAGGAAACTCGGTAATTTTATGAAAGGACCGGTCTTGGGATATATTCTTGGCTTTGCAGTAATTGAAATAGTCGGGCAAGCTTTGCCTGGCCTGGCTTTTATTGTCTTCGGAGTATTTGTCTTAGTCGTAATCGCTCTTTTCGCTTCTATAATTAGAAATCTGGGTAAGTTAGGAATGCCTTTGCCAGGAATTCTCAAGAAATAATAGATGGGCAAATATCTCTACTGTATTATTAAAGAAAAAAGGCCGTGTAAGTTTAAGCAAGCCTACACTATCAATCAAGGCAATCTGGCAGTTGTAGTTCGAGATTTGAGATCAAAAAAACCTTGTTTCAGCCGAGAACATTTAATTGCTCATCAAAAAGTTATTGAAAAAGTAATGCAGCAAGGATATGATGTTTTGCCGGTTCGTTTCGGAATAGTGGCCAAAAGCACGAAAGATATCAAAGAAAAAATACTAAAAGCAAAAAGAAAAGAACTTTTAGAAGCATTTAAAAAAACACAAGGCAAAGTAGAATTAGGCCTTAAAGCATTGTGGCGAGACATCTCCAGTATTTTTCAGGAAATAGGAGAAAACAAAGAAATCCAAATTGCTAAAAATCAGGCCCGGAAAAATCCAAGCCAGTTCAGAGTCGCGGCTGTGGGAGAGTTAGTGGGAAAAGCATTAGAACAAAAAAGAGAAAAAGAGGCCCAAAAGATTATTCAGGCATTAGACAAATTAGCCGTAGATTTTAAATCAAGAGCTTGTTTTGGTGATGCGATGATTTTCAATAGCGCCTTCTTGGTCTCTAAGAAAAAAGAGAAAAAATTTGATAAAAGAGTAGAAGAAATAGGCAAAAAATATGACAATAGAATAAAATTTATCTATGTCGGTCCTGTCCCTCCTTATAATTTTGTAAACTTATGCTTTTAATAGATGATTTATTATTACTCCCAGCTAAAGGACTTGTTGGTATTTTTAAAAAAATACATAACCTGGCTCGAGAAGAATTAGAAGACACCCCAGAAAAGCTGCAAACAGAATTATTTAATCTGCAGATGGCTTTAGAAGCAGAGCAAATTACTCAAGCTGAATATCAAAAAAAAGAGAAAATTATTTTAGAAAAATTAAATCAAATATCATGAAGCCAAAAGAACTTATTGACAATGCAAAAAAACAATTAGTTGAATTAACTGGATTTAAATCTCCGGCTGGCATTGGCTTGAGAAGAGAAAAAGCCAATTGGATAGCTGTGATTGAGATTGTTGAAAAAAAATCTATTCCTGATGGCATGGATGTCTTAGGTACTTATGAGATTCTTTTAGATGTCAAAGGAGATTTGCTCAAATATGAGCGAATAGATCTGCGCAAAAGAACAGATACAGCCCTTGTTAAAGAAGAATAAAATATGAAGGGCTTATACTTATATTGCATTAGACAAAAAGGCCGTTCTGAATTTTTTGGAAAAGGCATTGATAGAGGACGAATTCTAGTTTTGCCTTATCAAGATTTGGAAGCAGTGATAAGCCGGGTTTCTTTAGAAAAATTTACTTCAGAAAAGATTCAAAGAAAAGCCCAAGAAGATTTAAAGTGGATTACGAAAAAGGCAGAAATTCATGAGCAAGTGGTTGAACAAGCAATGGGCAAAAATAGAGGAATTCCAGTAATTCCCATGCAATTCGGCGTGATATTTAAAACCAAAGAAAGCCTAGAAGAAAATTTAAAAAAGCTTTATGAGCAATTTAAAAAGAGTTTAAAAAATTTAGTAGGGAAACAGGAATGGGGAGTAAAAGTTTTTTTAAAAGAGAATATTTTCAAAAAAAGCATTGCCCGGAAAAATAAGGCAGTTTTAGTCAAAAACAAAAAAATCGAGTCCATGTCCAGAGGCGAGGCTTTCTTTGTTCAAAAAGAGATTGATGCAATAATTGAACAAATAAAAGATAAAAAATTAGATAGGATTATTAAAAATATATATGAGAGCGCAGGCCAAATAGCCTTGAATAAAAATAAAAGCAAGCTTTTGGCAAAAGAATTTACTGGCCGGCCAGAGGAAATGATCTTAAATGCTTTTTATTTATTAAAAGACGCAAAATTAGCCCGATTTCAAAATAAGATTAAGAAAATAAAAGAAAAATATAATTCTCAAGGACTAGACATTGAAATGACCGGACCTTGGCCTTGTTACCATAATTATGAGCGAAGCGAATAATTACAACAAAAATGCTGGTTTGGTTGATGCTTTGGACAAGCTGATTGACAAAGGAGCAGTGGTGCAGGGAGATTTAATAGTCAGACTAGCTGATTTGGATCTCTTGGCTATCCAGTTGAAACTTGTCCTTATTTCTATGTCAAGATTAGAAACCCAGCAAGGCGCGAGAGTTGGAGATATAAATCAAGCTGAAATAGGAGATAAAGTCTATCTAAAAAAATTAGAAAATCAAATTAAAAAAACCCAAGCTCATATTAATCAAATGATTAATGCTGACACCCCTAGGCAAGCAGAATCAGGTCTGGCTAAATTAGTTTTAACCCTAATCAAACTGATTGTTGACTTAGTAGAAAGAGAAGCAACAAGAAGAGTGCAGGCTGGGCATTTGACCCAAACAGAGATAGAAAAATTAGGATTAAATCTGCAGGCAATAGAAAGCAAATTAGAAGAATTAAGATTAATCTTTGGTCTTAAAGAAAAAGATTTGAATTTAGATTTAGGACCAATAGGACAATTAAGATGACAAAAACAATTGTAAAATCAACTGTCGGCAATACTCTAGCTGATGTTCTTTCACTAATTTTAGATAAAGGCATTGTTATTGTTGGCGATATTCAAATTAAACTGGCTGATGTCGATTTATTGACTATCAAGATAAGACTTTTAATCGCTGGAGTAGATAAAGCTAAAGCAATGGGAATTAATTGGTGGGAAAAAGATTCTTTTTTAAGCACGAAGACAAAGAAGATTGGGGGAAACAAAAAAACTAAATAAGATCTTAAAAAAAACAGGCGCTTGTTGCTTTGTTTTTTTTATGCTAAAATTTAAATTATGAATAAAAAAGCAAGTATTTTGCTAGCCGCTTTAATTATGTTTAATGTTGACCCTGGTTATGATATTCAAAACCGAGAGCAAATTGAAGCAGAGCTAAGATTCACAAGCAATCATGCTTATTTTTATGTTGAAAAAAATGTTTGGCAGGCTGATTGGCAAAGTTATTTACAAGCTCTGGCCAAAGAATTTGACGAGACTGTTTATCCAAAATTAACAGAAAACTATGGCAAAGAGTGGAAGCCGGGTATTGACAATGATTCAAGAATTACTATTTTAATCACGCCTATGACTGACCAAGCCGGCGGTTATTTTAATCCTAATGATGGTTTTCCAAAAAGCGAAATCAGCAAAAGCAATCAGCGGGAAATGTTTTATCTAAATTCGTCTAATATTACAAGCCCTCTGTTCAAGAGTTTTTTAGCCCATGAGTTTCAGCATTTAATTAATTTTTATCAAAAAAAGAAACTGCGCTGGCTTGATGAAGAAGTTTGGCTTAACGAGGCATTGTCTGAATACGCGCCAACTCTTTGCGGCTATGATCAACCTTATGAAAAAAGCAACTTAGAAACGCGAGTTAAAAGTTTTTTGCGTGATTCTTCTAATTCTTTAACCGAATGGCTTGGCAATATGTATGACTACGGAGCGATTAACTTATTTGCTCAATATCTAGTTGACCAAAGAGGCGTTGAGGTTTTAAAACAAATTACAAACAGCAACACAACAGGCATTAAAGCAGTTGATAATTTTGAACAAATATTTTCTGATTGGTCAGTGGCTAATTACTTAAATAATTGCGATTTTGATGATGGCAAATATTGTTATAAAAACAAAAATCTGGATTTTCATGTTCCGCTGACTGCTAATTATAATTTACTGCCGATTACTTCTTTAAGCATTTCTTCAATAACAAAAGAGTGGTCGCCGCATTGGTATAAAATTTCTGGAATTAGCCAAGAGAGCAAAACCTTAAAAATCGACTTTAAAAATAATTCTGAAGCAAATTTTTTTATTCCATATTTAATTATTGACAAGAATGGCCAGTTTGTTTTAAAATCGCTAACCGAAACAAGCTATTTGCCTAAGTTTGGTCAAGACATAAACTCTGTAATTATAATTCCGGCCAGCGACGCGCAAAGCAATTTCTCTTTAACCGCGTCAATTGTTCAATTGCCAGCGCCGATTATTGAAACAATCAAACCCAATAAAACTTATTTTGGCCAACAGATTATAATTACTGGCAAGAATTTTATAGAAAATATCAGTGTCCGTTTCGGCAATCAACAGGCAGAACAAATAGAATTGATTAATTCAGAAACCATAAAAGTCACAGCGCCTGACTTGGGTCTTTTGGGCAAAGTTAATCTATCTGTAATTAATCCTGATGACCAAGCCTCTTTGGCTTTAGATGGCTTTGAGTATATTAAAAAAGAATTAACGCCTGAAGAACTAAAAGCTGAGCTTAAAGCTAAAATCGCTGAAATCCAGCTTAGGATTTTAGAATTGCAAAGAGATTGGCTTTTGATTAAAATAGAAGAAACAAAAACAAGAATTGCCGTATTATTAAATCAATAAAATTAAAAAATCATGAAACAAACAATTATTAAAATTTTTGCCTGCATTATAATTATCGGCCTTGGTTATTGGGCTTATATTAGCATTGATTTTTCTCAAAAAAACTTGCCGGAAGAAACTCAAGAAGCGCAAGAGGTTGGAGGGTTAACAATAGAAGTTTTACAAGAAGGGGCTGGGCAAGAAGCCCAAAATAACGATAAGCTATCAGTGCATTATACCGGAACTCTAGAAGACGGTACAAAATTTGATTCAAGCTTGGATAGGGGAGCGCCCTTTGAATTTGTTTTGGGCCAGGGACAAGTTATTCAAGGCTGGGACAAAGGACTTTTGGGCATGAAAATAGGTGAGAAACGCAAACTAACAATCGCACCAGAATTGGCTTATGGAGAACAAGGCGCCGAAGAACTAATTCCGCCAAATGCGACTTTGATTTTTGAAGTAGAGTTACTAGAAATAAATCATGAATAAAAAATACTTATTAATAATTTTTTTGCTTGTCTTTGTTTTAGGTTATTATTTGGGCCAGACAGAAAAGCCAATTATAAAGCCGGCGCCGCAGGAAAAAGCTGATATGACTTTATTTTGGGAAACCTGGAATTTAGTAGAAGAAAAATATGTTGACCAAGTTAATAATCAAGACTTAATGTACGGCGCAATTAAAGGCATGGTCAGCGCTTTAAAAGACCCGTATTCTACTTTTATGACGCCAGAAGAAAATAAGCAATTTATGGAAGATATGCAGGGCAGTTTTGAAGGCATTGGCGCTGAAATCGGCATTAGAGATAATATCTTAACTATTATCGCGCCATTAGAAGGAATGCCAGCGGAAAAAGCAGGCTTAAAAGCTGGCGATAAAGTTATTAAAGTTGACGATAAATCAACAGCTGAAATGACTTTAGACCAAGCTGTCCGCTTAATTAGGGGACCAAAAAACACAGACATTATTTTAACTGTTTTGCGCAATGGCGAATCTAAAGCAATCAAAATCACCAGAAGCAAGATTGATATTAAATCTGTTAAATTAGAGCAAAAAGACAATAATATTGTTTATATTGATATTAGCGGTTTTTTGCAGGATACTTCCCGCGAATTCGCAATTGCCGCGGCTCAAGTTTTGCTTTCAAACCCAAAGGGCATAATTTTAGATTTGCGAAACAACCCCGGCGGCTATTTAGATCAAGCGGTTGATGTTGCCGGCTGGTTTGTTGATAGGGGAGAGGTTATAGCAATTGAAGACTTTGGCAATGGCGAGCAAACAGAGCACAAGGCTTTTGGCAATGCCCGGCTTAAAAATTACCCAATAGTAATTCTTGTTAATCAGGGTTCTGCTTCTGGCTCAGAGATTTTAGCCGGCGCTTTGCGCGATCTGCGCGGGGTTAAACTTATTGGCGAAAAAACTTTTGGCAAGGGCTCTGTCCAGGAGCTGGAGAACTTAGAAAACAAATCAAGCTTGCGCATTACTGTTGCCAAATGGCTGACGCCAGATGGCTATTGTATTCATGAAAAAGGCCTTGAGCCTGATATTGCTGTTTTAGACGACCCAAAAACAGAAGATATTGACGAACAATTGGAAGAGGCAATGGTGATTTTGAGATGATAAAATTTATCAGGATTATTTTAATAACAATGGTTTTATGGACATTGGGACTCTTGGCAAAAGATAAAAAAGCTGATATATTTAAAAATCATGAAAGTTATTCTCAAAAAAACTAGTGAAATCAAGAATGTCAAAGACGGTTATGCCCGGAACTATTTGATTCCTCAAGGATTAGCAGTTTTAGCAACTAATTTAGCAGTTCAAGAACTGGAAAAACAGCAGGCTCAAATCAAAAAGCAGGCTGAAAAATTAGAAAAAACAAAAATAAGCCTCAAGCTTAAAATAGGCAAGAAGGGCAAAGCATTCGGCGCCATAACTGCCAAAGACATTGCTGAAAAGCTTGATATAAACAAAAAACAGGTTTTACTTGAAAAACCAATTAAAAAGCCGGGTCAATATAAAGTAGTTATTGACTTGGGGCAGGGGATAAAACCTCAACTATCTTTACGCGTCTCTGGCCAGAATCAAAGCGCTTGATTCTTTTGGTTATAAAATTAACAATACCTGGCTTTAGAGCATATAAAGTGTCATCAGCCCCGCGTTTGACATTTTTGCCCGGCTTAAACTTAGTGCCTCTTTGACGAATAATAATTGAGCCGGGCTTGGCTTTTTGGCCGGCAAAAAGCTTAACGCCCAAGCGCTTTGATTTCGAGTCTCTGCCTAATTGTGTACTGCCTCCAGATTTACGATGTGCCATATGTTAAAGTATAAAGAATTATTTATAAAAAATCAAGATAAGATTGTTTTGTGCGTTGGAGTAATTTTAATTGCTTTAATTGCTTTTGGCTTGGGCAGATTATCTTATAATATTGGTTCTAAATCAGCGCCAATAGAAATTATTGATAATAATATATTTAGGGCAGAAATAGGGGAGACTATATCAGAACAAAAAGAGGGTATTTTTGTTGGCAGTAAAAATTCAAATAAATATCACCTCCCCGACTGTACTTGGGCAAAAAAGATTAAAAAAGAGAACGAAATTTGGTTTAAATCAGAAAAAGAAGCCCAAGAAAAGGGTTACCAGCCCTGTTCTTGCATTTCGCATAAATAAGCCAAGAGTGGGGCTGGGGGAGTGGAAAAGGGGAGGAGTTTATCCACAGAAAGAATACAACCGAGTCGCACAATATCCATTTCACGACTTGGTTGTGGAAAACTATAAGCTCTGCTTTTTAAAATAACTTTTTTTGAGCATTTTTTAATCTTTTTAAAGTCTCTTTTGTTCCTAAGACCTTGGCTATTTCATAAAATCCAGGGCTGCCTTTTTGACCGCTTAAAGCGACTCGGGGAGGCCATAGTTCTTCATGTTCCAGCCTCTCGCCTCTTATGGCTTTTTCTAAGCAGTCCCCTGCTTGCTTTTTAGTCATATTTTTATATAAAAGAAGTTCTGACTTATAATCCGGCAGTTTATAAATAAATTTAGTGAATTCTCTAAATTCGCTTAAACGCTTAATTCTGGTTTGCTCAAGAGAGATTATATTGTTTGGCAAGCCTGTTAATTTAGAAAGTCTTTCTGGAGAACTTTGTTTAATGTATTTGCTATTCATCCAATCGAGTCGATTAATATCAAAAACCGCGCCAGCTTTTTGAACTCTGTTTAAAGAAAATTCTTTGATTAGTTCTTTTTTAGAAAATATTTCTTTTTTTGTTCCCTGATTCCAGCCCAAAAGAGCCATATAATTTATTAATGCTTCTGGCAAATAATCTTTTTGATAATCTGTTAAAGATGTTGCGCCATGGCGTTTTGATAGCTTGCTTCTGTCTGAGCCTAAAATCAAGGGTAAATGTGCGAATTGCGGAATTTGCAAATTTAATGCTTGATAAATTAAAATTTGTCTTGGGGTATTAGAAATATGGTCTTCGCCGCGGATTATATGCGTTATGCTCATTTCATGGTCATCAACAACGCAAGCCAAATTATAAAGCGGCTCTTGCAAATTTTTGGCAATCACAAAGTCTTCTATTAGATTTAAATCAAAACTAATTTCACCTCTGATTAAATCGTTAAATTTTATAAAACTCAAATTTTTAGATGCAGTTTTAAAATAAATAGCATTCTCTTTCTTATAAGCACTCCCCTGCTCTAATAATTGCTCTAAGTATTTTTTATAAATTTTTGTGCGTTCGCTTTGCTTGTATTCTTCATCCCAATCTAGCCCAAGCCATTTTAGCCCATTTTTAATGTCTTTTTCGTATTTAGTTTTAGAACGGTTTTTGTCTGTATCTTCTATTCTTAAAACAAACGCTCCCCCGCTCTGCCGAGCATATAAATAGTTAAAAAGCGCTGTGCGGGCAGTGCCAAGATGCAATGGTCCGGTTGGCGACGGCGCTATTCTTGTTTTAATTTGTTTTGCCACAATTTAAAGCTTAGCATAAAATAGGGATTATACAATAATTGTTCTTTTCTTTTATTCTATCACCTCTCCCCAAAAATAAAAAGATACGGTTAAAAATTCTAACCGCACCCTATTTATATTAGATGAAAAAGCATAATTCTATTGGTGGCGGAGAGTGCTTGTGAAAAGCTTCACCGCAATACTTGCATGTGGTTGATATTTCTGTATTATCATAGTATTCCCAACCACCATCTTTTTCTGTTTTCTCAACATATCCGCAATTATTGCAGTAAAGAGTATATTCGTCTAAAAATCGTTCAAGCTCACCAATGTCTCGCCAAAAACACTCCCCTGCTTCAGTAAAACACCCTGGGCATGTTAAATTATGCATTTTTCTCGCCCCCTCTTTCTAATACGCTTATTAAACTTTTTCTATTCTATTATATCTCCCCTATTTTTTCAACCTCTCTATTAAATCTCTCAAGCTAACATACTTATTTTTGCCAATAATTATATGGTCCAAAATATTAATATCCATAATCCTGCCTGCCTGGATTAGTTCTTTGGTTATTCTTAAATCGTCTTCTGACGGCTCTGGGTCGCCAGACGGATGATTATGAGCTAAAATAATTGCCGCGGCTGAAAATTCAATTGCCGGCTGGAAAACCTCGCGCGGATGAATTAAGTTTGCTGTTAAAGTGCCGATTGAAATTACTTCATCGTAAATAACCTTATTTCTGGCATTTAAATAAAGACCGCGAAACTGCTCTTTGTTAAACTTAGTTGTTTCTTGCAAATAATTAAAAACATCTTCAGCATCTCTAATAACCGGCATTTTGCCAGTTTCTTCCATAAAAAATCTTCGGCCGAGCTCAAAACAGGCAATAATTTGGCAAGCCTTGACTCTAGGAATTTCCAGTTCGTCCATTAAGCGTTCAACACTTTTTTCTTTAGTTATTGCTCTTGAGCCATATTCTTTTAAAATACGCGCAGCCAATTCAAGAACTGTCTGGCCGGCATAGCCAGTATTTAAAATAATAGCTAAAAGCTCGGCGTTTTTTAAAAAATCAGGGCCGTATTTAATTAACTTTTCTCTTGGCTGTTTATTTAAGGGTACTCCGGGAATTTTATATTTTGTTTTGAGCATTTTTTAAAAAATTCTTGATTTGATGGCTTGTTTGGTGGATGCCTAAAGTTAAAATATCGTGGTGGCCAAGGCCGGGTAAAACAACAAGCTTATTGCTTTTAATTAGTTTATGCATTTTTCTGGCTGTCCAGAAAGGAGTTTCAGTGTCGTTTTCAGCTGATAAAATCAGAGTTTCGCATTTTATTTTTTTTAAGTCTTGAGTTAAGTCTTGAGCCACTATTTTTGATAAAATCGGCTTTAATGCGCCAGCGTTTTTATAGTCTTGAGAAGATTTTTTTAAAATTTTTCTAATTAATCTTTTTAGACTAAGTTTTTTGCGCAAGCCAGAGCTGGCAATTAAGATTAATTTATCGACTAATTCAGGATAATCAGCCGCAATTTTTATGGCAATTTTGCCGCCAAAAGAATAACCAATTAAAATGCTTTTTTTGTCCAAAAAAGCATTTTTTATATAATTTGCATAATCTAAAGTGGCCCATGGTCTTTTGGGTAATTCTGTCTGGCCAAAGCCGGGCAAATCAAATAAAACTTGCTCGTAATCAGCTAATTGGCTAGCTAGCTGATTAAAGCAATTTTTATCTAATCCCCAGCCGTGTAAGAATATTATTGGCTTTTTCTCGATCATCAAAGTGTATTTTTCTAGTGCCTAAGATTTGATAATCTTCATGGCCTTTGCCAGCAATCACAACTAAATCGCCTTTTTGAGAAATCTTAATTGCTTTTTCGATTGCTTGTGCCCGGTTTTCTATAATTTCAAAATTTGCATTTTTTGCAACTCCAGCAATTATATTTTTGATAATTTTTTTTGGATTTTCTGTTCTTGGATTGTCAGAAGTGATAATAGCATAATCACAAATTTTGGTTGCGATTTTGCCCATTATTGGCCGCTTGGTTTTATCTCTGTCCCCGCCGCAGCCAAAAACGCAAATCAGCTTATTCTTAGCAATTTGCCGAGCGTTTTTTAATAAATTTTCTAAAGCGTCAGGCGTGTGCGCATAATCGACTATTACTCTTCTGCCAATTGGTTCAAAACGGCCTGGCACAGTGACATTCTTTATGGCATCTGTTTTTTTAATACCCAAGGCTTTAGCCGCGCTTAGCGCGGCGCCGGCATTGTATTGATTAAATTCTCCGGGCATTTTTAACTTAATATTTGCTTTGCCATACCAGATAATTCTTTTATGCCTAAACTTTTTGCTTGCTTTGTCGTCTTGATTTAAAACCGCAATTTTTGACTGATTAAATAAAATCTGTTTGGCGGCCAAATATTTTTTAAAAGTTTTATGATAATCAAGATGGTCTTGGGTAAAATTTGTGAAAATGCCGATTTCAAAATTTAAACCAAATAATCTTTTTTGAGCCAGACCCTGCGAAGTAGCCTCTATTACTGCATATTGGGCTCCGGCATCTAGAAACTTGCGCAAAATTTTATGCAGAGTTATCGCATCCGGCGTTGTTTCTCTTGCTTCAAATCTGATGTTTTTATATTCATAGCCGATTGTGCCAACATAAGCGGCATTTAAGATTTTTGCCAGCATTTGAGCGGTTGATGTTTTGCCATTGGTGCCGGTTATGCCGATTAGTTTTAGTTTTTGCCCTGGATTGCCAAACCATTTGGCCGCAACTAAAGCCAAAGCTTCGCGGCCGTCTTTGACTTGAACATCGCAATCTTTAGTTTCACCAATAATAATTTTAGCGCCTTTTTTTCGGGCTTCTTGAATAAATTTATGGCCGTCTTGATTAACGCCTTTGTAAGCAATAAACAAATAGCCTTTTTTTACTTCCCGCGAATCGCAAGTTATGCCTTTGACTTCTTGTTTTAAGTTTTTTAAAAGTTGTTTTAGTGTCATTATGTTAATTAAGAATCCAGATTACATAGTTTAAATATGCGGCAAAACTAACCCAGATTATATACGGCGCTAAAAGCCATGCTGCTGGTTTTGAGATTTTAGAAAATGCAATAATCGCGATGATAATTGCCAGCCATAAAACTATGATCTCGATAAAAGCCGCGCCAGGGCTATGTAATCCAAAAAAAATAATTGACCAGAGTGCATTCAAAAAGAGCTGGATGCAAAATAGGCCGAGCGCTATTTTTATATTCTTTCGCTCAAATCCTCTTTTCCAAACCAAAAACGCGGCAATGCCCATCAAAAAATAAAGCGTTGTCCAAACTGGCCCAAAAAGCCAATTTGGCGGGCTTAGGGCTGGTTTGACAAGTTCGGCGTACCAAGTCGGAATCGCAGAAACAGTAAAAATAGAGCCAATAATACCAGCTAGTTCTGACACAATAACAGCGATTATTAATTTGAAAAAATTATTTAGTTGCATAAGCTTGAACCTGATCTTACTTTAACAAAAATTTTTATGTTTGAAAAGCTTTTTGGATTTCGTGTTTTTTGAAAATACTTCAACAAATTCAAAGCTGTTCATAAAAAACCATTCTCCTGGGTCCAAAAGCTTGCCACACAATGGACATTGATAATCAACATTACCAACTTTGATTGCATTTTTATAATCGTGTCTGCAGACTGCTTTTTTATCTTTTTTACGAATTATCCGGCGGATTTTTTGATTTTCAAAAATTATTTTTTTATTTGGCATAAAATTATTTTACTATTTTTGTTGGCCGGGACATATTATTCATTTATTTATTTTTCCTTCGCATTTTTTCCTAAAAAATTCAAATTCCGGCCCCCAAAACATATTTAAGCATTTTTTCAATTATCACTCTATCGTCTTCTAATTTAATCTCTTTCCAGTAAACACGAAGCTTGCCCTTATTCCTTGAAAAAAACTTATGCCAAGTTTTGTACTTCGTATCTCCTGGAACCGGCTCGAATGATTCCCGATTATGACTTTTTAATCTTCCAAATAAAGATACTGCCTTACCCACATAAAGAACCTTATCCCCTTTTTTATAAACATATATACCGCCTTTTTTATCAACTTCCTTTCTGATTTTGTCCGAATTACTCTTAAAAATCGTCCTTTTGCCATGCTCCAATTCAAAACACTCCCAATGATCAAATGGCAAAAATCCATATTTTTTTAAAAAAGATTCAAATTGATTTTTATAACTTCCCATAATTTTATTTCTCAATTGATTTTTCGATCGGTCGTTCGACATCACTCAAATGATAATCTGATTTAATTAAATACTCATAAGCAATATTATCTAAAGTTTTAGTATAATTTTTTGTTGCTTGAATAATTTTTTCTGAGTCAGATAAATTAGTTAAAAAGATTATCGGCACTTTTTTGCCCCAGGACTTTTTTCTTAATTCTTTGAGCATTGCCAAGCCGTCCATTTTGGGCATAATAGTATCAAGTAAAATTAAATCGGGCTTTTCTTTCAAAGCAATCGCAAGGCCTTGCTCGCCGTCTTGAGCTTCTAAAGTGCTAAAGCCGTGGTTATTCAGGGTGCTGACTAAAGTCTTAAGCATTAAAATTTCGTCTTCAACTATTAATATCTTATTTTTAATCTTATTTCTTATCATCAATAATTTTTATTAATTTCTCGCTCTGTTCAAACCTGTCTTCTGCGTTTAAAACAATGCTGATATATTTATCAGTAATCAAAAGCAGGCATTGTCCAGCCTCGTCAGTAAGTCCGGTTTTGCCGGCAACAACTCCGGGCAAACCCAAAAGCTGATTAGTATTTTTAATCTGATTATATTCCGGCGTTTGCAATATTTTAATTAAATCAGGTCGTTTTGAAATTTCTTCGGCTAAAATAACCAAATCATTTGGCGTAGAAATACTGCCTGGGTCAAGGCCGCTGGCATCAATAAAGTGTGTATTTAGCATGCCTAATTCTTGGGCTTTTTGATTTAACTTGCTAATATCTAAAACAAGATCTTCAGCCGCTTTATTATCTGACCAAACCAGCATTTTATAAAATAAGTCTTCTTGATACTGGGCAACCAAGGCTGTCATTAACTTAGTTAGGCTGGCAATCGGTAATTGCATATCAGCGTTGCGCTGGTAGAGAATTTGGCCGGATTCTCTGTTAATAACTATGCCGGCTTTAGCCTGTAATGGGAACGGCGATTCTGGAATTAGCTTGGCATTGAGCCAATTAGCATCAAGGACAATACTAGCGTTTATATTCTGAAAATTATTATGCAGGCCAAGATAGATAGTTAATATGACAAGCAGAGCTATGATTGCCAGAATTACTTTGTCAAGCATTTAATATGCAGTTCTTTTAATTGTTTTTTATCTAATTTGCTTGGCGCGTTCATCATTAAATCCCGGCCGTCGCCGGTTTTTGGAAAAGCAATAACTTCGCGGATGCTTGGTTCTTGAGCTAAAAGCATAATTAATCGATCAAGCCCAGAGGCAATTCCGCCGTGCGGCGGACAGCCGTATTCAAAAGCATTTAATAAATGACCGAATTTTTCTTGGATTTGTTTTTCAGAAAGGCCGACTAATCTAAAAATTTTTTCTTGTGTTTTGCGATCGTGAATTCTAATGCTTCCGCCGCCGACTTCATAGCCGTTCAAAACTAAATCGTGCTGCCAAGACTTGGCTGATTTTGGGTCTTTAAAATTTGGGTCTTTTGGCGCGGTAAAAATATGGTGCATTGGATCCCAGCGTTTTTCTTCTTGATTATATTCAAATAATGGCCAATCCAAAATCCAACAAAAAGCAAAGTCTTCTTTGTTTTTTCTTAAATCCGGCTTGTCAGTCTTGTATTTTTTTATTGCTTGTTCATGGGTTAATCTTTGAAAACTTGCTTTTGGGCAAATCTTGAGCATTAATTCTTGAACAAGTTTTAAAATATCTTCTTGTTCAACAAAAGACATTTCTAAGTCTAATTGCGTAAATTCAGGCTGGCGGTCGCCGCGCGTGTCTTCATCGCGAAAACATCTGGCAATTTGAAAATATTTTTCTAGGCCAGCGACCATTAGTAATTGCTTGTATTGCTGGGGTGATTGCGGCAAAGCGTAAAATTTGCCGGGCTGAAGCCGCGATGGCACAATATAGTCGCGAGCGCCTTCTGGAGTTGATTTTGTTAGAATTGGCGTTTCTATCTCAACAAAATTTTCTTTGTCTAAAAAATCTCTAATAAGCTTAATAATTTTATGCCGCAAAATAATATTATTTTTCATGCGCTCACTGCGTAAATCCAAATACCGGTATTGCATTCTCAAGTCTTCGGAAACCGGTTTGTCTAATTCAAAAGGCAGGGTCTTAGCTTTATTTAAAATTTTTATTTTTTCTGCGGCAATTTCTATTGCGCCTGTTCTAATTTTTGGATTTTCTTGATTTTTTGGCCGTTTTTGAATTTTGCCAATAATTTCCAAAACCCATTCTTGTCTTACATCTTCGGTTGTCACAACTTGAACAATACCAGAACGATCGCGCAAATCAATAAAAACAATTTTGCCATGATCCCGGCGCGAATCAACCCAACCGCAAATCTTTATTTTTTCGCCGATTTTTTTGTTTAAGTCTTGAATTAAAGTTCGTTGCATACAAATTAATTCTAACAAAAATTTTAGAAATTAACAAGAGCCAGAATCTTTAATTTCTGGCTCCGATTTGTCTTGATCCTATGAAGACCATCATTCCCGATGCGTTTTTATTTGCTTTTCTAAAATATACAATGCAGCCGGCCTAATATCATTGGGATTAAATTCTGCCACAACAAACACATTCTAATATTTTACAAAAAATTATTGGAAAGTCAAGTTATAACAAATTGGCTTATTCTCTTGTGATTATTTCGGCCCGCGGGAAAGAAGAAAGCATGTTTGCACAAAAGTGGCTTAAAAAACAAAAATTAACCTTGTAGGTCCACAGGGAATCGAACCCTGATCAGCGGCTTAAAAGGCCGTTGCTCTACCGTTGAGCTATGGACCTGCGAGAAAATATCATTCTTTGTCTTTGCTTTTCTTCTTAACTAAAGCCAAAGCCAGCAACGGCGCGGCAAACCAAGCAAAAAGCGAATAGTTTGAAACAAAAACTTGCTGTAATTGAGGCGGCAGTTTCTCAAGCAAGGCAATTTTAGAAAAAGACAAAGCTATTGTCAATAGCAAGCAGATTATTAAAAAAGTTAAAATAAATTCTCGGCCGGAGAATCTTTTTTCTTTTTTGAAAACCTTTGCTTGCGACAAAAGCAAAAACACAACAATCGCTATAACAATAAAAATAGCTAATGGCGAAATCGGCGCTGAAAAAGGAAAAATTTTAGTCAAAAGAAAAGCAATGTAAATAGATAATAAAATTTTTGTCATAACTTCATATCTTCTAGTATTTTCTTTTGTCTATTATTAAGATTCGGCGGGATAATTTTAATTTGAATTAAACGGCCTTCTCCAATGTCTCTTTCTATTATGCCGCCGTTTAAAGCCTGTTCAAGCGAAAGCTCAATCGGTATAGAAATTACTTCTCTTGGCTGGGAATAGCTTCTTTGAAAAATATCTCGGAGCAAGTCGTTGAGATTAAAAAAACTTCCAAAATTAAATGCAAAATCGCCAAAGCCGCCGCCATAATCACTGCCAAAGCCGCCGCTGGCTTGACCATAGTCATATTGCTGGCGTTTTTTGGAATTAGACAAAATCTGATAAGCTTCGTTAATTTCTTTAAACTTTTGTTCGTTGCCTTCTTTTTTATCAGGATGATACTGGTGGGCCAAGCGCCGAAACGCTTTTTTAATATCGTCTTGTGACGCTTCATTAGAAACGCCTAAAATTTGATAGTAATCTTGTGCCATATTTGGTCATAATAGCATTTTAATTTTTATTTGTCAAAAAAAGCAACTTATTTTTTTTCTTCTTCTTGCTTCTCTTCTTGTTTTGGCTGTTCTTGTTGCTGTGTTTGCTCGGCTTGCTTGTACATCTCCGCGCCGACTTTTTGAGTAACTTGAGATAGCTCTTCAGATGCTTTTTTAATTTCTTCTGTGTTTTCAGAATCTTTGAGTTTTTTTAACGCTTCAAGCTTTTCTTCTATTTGCTTCTTATCTTCCGGCTTTATCTTGTCACCAGCGTCTTTTAAGAGCTTTTCTGTTGCATACGCCAAAGTATCAGCCTGATTTTTAATGTCTATTGCTTCTCTGTTTTTTTTGTCTTCTTCACCGTGCTCTTCAGCCTCGGCCTTCATGCGTTCAATTTCGTCTTTAGAAAGGCCCGAAGAACCTTCTATTCGGATTGACTGCTCCCGATTAGTTGCTTTATCTTTGGCTTTGACATTTAAAATGCCATTGGCGTCAATGTCAAAAGTAACTTCAATTTGAGGAATACCGCGCGGCGCTGGCGGAATGCCATCTAAAATAAATCTGCCTAAAGACTTATTGCCAGCCGCCATTTCACGCTCGCCCTGCAAAACATTGATTTCTACTGACGGCTGGCTATCAGCCGCCGTAGAAAAAATTTGAGTTTTTGAGGCTGGAATAGTTGTGTTTTTATCTATTAAAGCTGTTCTAACGCCGCCAAGTGTTTCTATGCCCAATGTCAGCGGCGTGACATCTAATAATAAAACATCTTTAACATCGCCCTGTAAGATTCCAGCTTGAACAGCCGCGCCAATTGCAACAACTTCGTCAGGATTAATGTCTTTGTGCGGCTCTTTGCCAAACAACTTTTTAACTGCGTTTTGCATTGCCGGCATTCTGGTCTGGCCGCCAACTAAGATAACCTGATCAATATCTTTGATCTCAAAACCAGCGTCTTTGACAACTTCTTTTGTTATCTTAATTGATTTGTCAATATATTCGCCAACTAGTTCTTCCAGCTTGGCTCGATTGAAATTCAAAGCTAAATGCTTTGGTCCGGATTCATCAGTAGTAACAAACGGAATATTTATTTCAGTTGCAGCTGTAGAAGAAAGCTCTATTTTCGCTTTTTCAGCCGCTTCTTTTAATCTTTGCAAAGCCATTCTGTCTTTTGATAAGTCAATCCCCTGCTCTTTTTTGAATTCTGACACAATCCAGTCAATAATTATTTGGTCAAAATCATCGCCGCCCAAGTGTGTATCCCCGCCAGTTGCCTTAACCTCAACCGTGCTTTCCGAGACTTCCAAAACCGAAACATCAAAAGTGCCGCCGCCGAAATCATAAACAACAATTTGCTCGTCTTTTTTTCTGTTTAAGCCATAGGCTAAAGCCGCGGCTGTTGGTTCGTTAATAATTCGTCTGACTTTGAATCCAGCGATTTCGCCAGCGTCTTTAGTTGCTTTTCTTTGCGAGTCGTCAAAATAAGCTGGCACAGTAATGACTGCCTCGTCAATTTTCTCGCCTAATTTTTCTTCGGCGTCAGTTTTAAGCTTTTGCAGAATCATTGCTGAAATTTCAGCTGGCTTGTGCCACTTATCGCCTATTTTAATTTCCATATTTTCGTTAAGCTGATAAGGCAATAATCTTATGTCTTTCTGGACTTCTTTGTCAGAATACTTGCGGCCAATCAAGCGTTTAATTGAAAAAATTGTGTTTTCCGGATTTGTCACTGCCTGGCGCTTGGCCAAAAGACCGATTAGTCGTTCGCCTTTTTTTGTTACAGCGGCAATTGATGGCGTTGTTCTATTGCCTTCTTTGTTTTCTAAAACCCTTGGCTCACCAGCAGAAACAACTGCCATGCAAGAATTTGTTGTTCCTAAATCAATACCTAATATTTTTGCCATAAATTTAATAAATTAATTATACAAATAAATCATACCTCAAAATTGCTTTGAAGTCAAATTCAGAAAAGTTTATTTTGTCTGATAATCTTTTTTTGACTTATCTCTAACAATCCATTTTAGATTATGCATTGGGTGCGAAGCAAGCAGGTTTAAATCAGTAAATTCGCTTATGTCAATTCCCATAACATCAATATTAGTAATATCGCCGTTTTTGGCGTAATCCATAACAATATTATTTTTAATATCAGAATCAATGCTCTTTTTGTTTGAGAGCTTAATTGAAAGAATATTCACTTTTGAATCGTAATTTATTTTTGGCTTCATGATAAATATTTATTAATTTTTGAAGTATCAATAATCGTCACAATTTCTTTAATATTCTTGTTTTCTTCAAAGATTATGATTAACAAATGCTCTTTTTGGAAATGCCTGTTAAAATATAATTTTTTAACTAAAAATCTATTCGGGTCTTTGATAGATTTTTCTAATTTATCCGGATTGTTAAGGCTGTTTAAAATTGTCTGTTTCGCGATAAACCGTTCTTTGATTCGTTTTAAAGCATGCGAAGAAAATTTAACAGACATTAAAATTATTATACCTCAAAATTGATTTGAAGTCAAATTTTTGATTTTACCACCTCCCTGATGCTCCGCCGCCGCCGGAAGATCCCCCGCTAAAACCGGAAAAACCGCTTCGGCTTCCTGAAGAACCTGAAGAGCCGCGGCCGAAAAACATACCCAATAAGAACCAAGGCCAACTATTTTTCCCTTTATTTTTTCGCGAAAGAAAAATTATTAAAATAATAAAAATTATAAAAACAAAAATATTGATCAGAATACTTTGCCAATCAATATTCTGCTCAGCTTGGTATTCGCCTCTAATTGCCTGCATTACTGCCTGCAAACCAGCTTCAACGCCTTGCTGATAATCCCCTTTTTTGAAAGCCGGCAAAATTTCTTTCTGAATAATTAAGTTAGCTAAACTGTCGGGCAGAACGCCTTCTAAGCCATAGCCGACTTCAATTCTGACCTCTTTCTCGTTGGGCGCAATTAAAATTAAAACGCCGTTGTCTTTGTCTGCTTTGCCAATTTGCCATTTTTCAAACAAGCGCACAGCGTATTCTTCTATTGTCTCGTCTTGTAAACTCTCGACGCTAACAATGCTTATTTCGTTAGAAGTCTCTTGCTCAAAAGCAATAATCTGCTGTTCCAAGTAAGAAGCATTGCTTAAAATGCCGGCAAAGTCATTAATATAGCCAGTTGCTGTTGGCAAAATTAAAGATAATAAAATTAAACTAGAACTCAACTTGTGGCGCATTTTCAGTCCCTTCTTGGGCTTCAAAATAAGCTTCTTCAGAAAATCCAAAAAGTCCGGCTAAAATATTTCTGGGAAAAATTTTAATTGACTGATTATAATCTCGAATCTCTTCGTTGTATCTGCGGCGCTCAACAGCAACCCTATTTTCTGTGCCAGCCAGTTCAGCCATTAACCCAGAAACAGTCTCTGTACTGCGCAATTCTGGATAATTTTCAACAATAACCAGAAGCCGACCCAAGGCAGACTCTACTTGGCTGGCATTTTCCGGGGTCGGGCTTCCTGCATAGCGAGTTCGCGCTTCAGACAAATCGCCAAAAACTTTTTGTTCTTGAGCCATTATACCCTTAACAGAATTTACTAAGTTAGGGATCAAATCAAAACGCCTCTGATACTGAGTTTCGACTTGCTGCCATTGGGCTTTAACTCCTTCGCGGCTTTTGACCAGAGAATTATAAATTCCCCATGGATAAGCAATAAAAATTAGAAATAAAAAAGCGGCTACTGCGATAATAATTATTTTTTTTGTTTGCATTTTTTTAAAATTAATAGTATTATTTATAATAGCACTTTTTAAAAGAGGAGGCAAGAACAATGTTTACTTGGCTGCGTAATTTAATTTTAAGAAAAATATCAGAAATAATACAAAAAAGGATGATGAAAAATGAAAAATTTAGTGATGAGGAAAGAAACGAGCGCGCTAAGCAAACAATGGCCCGAATGGCTGATTATAATTCAAAAAATTGAGATAAAAATTCGAATAACTATAAATAGGGCAAAAAAATTACTAGCCCTATTATAACAGAACCAATAGCCGCGAGCAAAACAGCCGCGGCTAAAACATCTTTAATATCCCTGATATTATCCTGCCAACGCGGCTCAACCAAATCAATAATTCTTTCAGCCATTGTATTAACAAGCTCAAAGCTCAAAACAATAATAATTGCCATGCCCAAAACCAATGCTTTAATTGCTGGCACGCGAAAATAAATTGCCAGAGCTATAACTATAAAAGCAATAATAATTTGTAGTCTAAAACTTTGCTCGCTGCGCAAAGCATGAATTAAACCGCGCAAAGCGCATTTAAGACTTTTGAAAAATTTGCTTAAATTTATCATAAAAATAAACAGCTAGAATCATGCCGATTGAATCAATCATAACATCGCGCGGGGAGCCGTGCCGGCCAAGAATAAATAATTGGTGAAATTCATCAGAGCAAGCATAAATAAAAGCAATTAAAAATGACCATTTTTTATTACTGGTTGCGCGAATAAGCAAAAAACACAAAATCGCGTATTCTGTGATATGAGCGATTTTTCGCAAAACAAAATCAATCGGCGTTGCCAATCCTGATTTCAAATCCGGCTGATGCGATAAATAAAAAATCACAAACATCCATAAGATTACTGGCAGATATTTTTTAAGAAATTTTAAGTTCATGTTTTGTATTTAATATATCTTTTTTTTCTGCCCAGGCGCGACGGGCTTGGGCAATGCCTAAATGCATTTGCGATAAGCCAAAAACAGAATGGCTGTCTGTGTTAATAACTAATTTTAAACCAAATTTAATTGCTTTTCTAGCTATTTCACAATTTAAGTCTAATCTATCCATAGAAGAATTAATTTCTAAATAAGTATTTGTGTTTTTAGCCGCCTTAAAAATTGCTTCAAGATCAAGCTCGTAAGCTGGCCGCTTGTTAATTAGCCGGCCGGTTGGATGAGCAATCATATTAATATTAGGATTTTGCATTGCTCTAATAATTCTCTGGGTCATTGCTTTTTTTCCCATTTTCATGTGCGAATGCACGCCAGCGATAACCCAATCAAGCTTAGCTAAAATTTCATCTTTCATGTCTATTTTGCCATCTTCAGTAATATTTACTTCTGCGCCTTTCAAAATTTTAAGTTTTGTCTTTAGCTTGTCTATTTCTCGCATTTGTTTAAATAATCTGTTTTTATCTAAGCCATTTTGGACACGAGATAAATAACCAGCATGGTCAGTAATCGCAATATATTTATAGCCAAGTTTTTCAGCAGCTATGATTATTGCTGCAAGAGAAGCAGTGCCGTCAGACCAATCAGTATGAATTTGCAAGTCGCCTTTAATATCCTGATAATCAATCAAATCAGGCAGTTTATTTTCCAGCTCGCCAGTATTTTGCCTGATTTCCGGGGGAATAAAATCAAGCCCAAGTTTATTATAAATTTCTTGTTCTGTTTTACCGGCAATTTTTTTATTATTTTTGAACAAGCCATATTCGTTTAGTTTACAGCCCTTGCTAATTGCAATTCGGCGCAAAGAAATATTATGTTCTTTGGAGCCGGTAAAATATTGCAAAGCTGAACCCCAAGACGCAGGCTTGATTATTCTCAAATCAACATCAAACCCAGCGTTTAATCTTACAGACGCCTTTGTTGGGCCTTGTGCCCAAATTTTTTTAATCCCCGGCATTTTAACAAAATGCTCTATTGCTGATTGCTCAGCCGCGGCTAATAAATCAATATCGCCAATTGTTTCCTGCATTCGCCTTAAAGAACCGGCAATGCTGATTTTTTGGCAATATTTAAATAATTTTTGTTTAATAGATTCAGCTATTGGCAGGGCTTGGCCTAATAAAATTCTGCCTTGGCTTGCTTTAACAAATTCAATGCCTTTTAAGATATTTCTTTCGGTTTTTTCGCCAAAATTTTCAAGCTTAGCAATCTTGCCGGCTTTAGCATTTTTTTCAAGATCTTTAATATTTCTAATGCCCAGACTTTTATATAAAATTTTAACGCGCTTTGGGCCAATGCCTTCAACAGCAACAAGCTCTTCTATTTTTACCGGTATTTGTTTTTTTAATTTTTGATACGCTTTAATCTTGCCGGTTTTTAAATATTCTTGAATTTTGTCAGCAATATGCCTGCCAACGCCTGGAATATTTTCAAGCTTAACTTCTTCAATATCCTGAGGCATTGTCTCGATTGCTCGAGCCGCTCTTTCATAAGCCTCGGGTTTAAACTTAATATCAGTCATCTCCAAATAGGCAGACATATTATAAAAAATTTTAGCGATTTCGAGGTTTTTCATAATCAAATCTTAGCATTATTTAAAGCTCTTGCCAAGAAAAACTAAATTTAGTAAAATAATTATTGCATGAAAGATTTGCAAAAAATTAAATTAGAAATTTCGCGCAATGACCAAGAAAAAATTATTTTTATTGTCTTGGGAAGCCGGTAATTTTATTATTACTTTTTTAATTTTTACAGCTATTAGCACGCTCTTTTCAGGCTGGCTAGCAATACTATTAGTTGCTTTAGTCTGTTTTGGTTTAAGTTTTTGGCTTTACAAAAATTATCTTGATGCTTTAATTGCTAGTTTAATCATCACAGAAGTATTTTGGGCAATGCTCTTTTTGCCAATCGGTCCATTGACAATCAGCGCTATTTTGTTTATTTTAAGTTATACTTTTTGGCGCTGGCGAAACGAGAAAAAAACTTGGTTTAATCTTATTTTTGCCGGTGCGGCAATTATTTTATTGCTAATAACAAGCAAATGGCTTTAAAAATAATTAAACTTATTTTAATTCTAGGTGTCAGCGCTGCGGCTGGTTTTTTATCAGCCAAGTATTTTTTAGTTTTGTCCAAAGAACAACCGGTCATTCTTAACAAAACAGAAAAAATAATTATTTCTGAAGAAAAAGGCATTGTTGAAGTAATTAAAAAAATTCAGCCGTCGATTTTAGAACAAGGCTTGGCTGTAACCAGCGATGGCTTTGTGGCGAGTTTAGATGGCCTAAAAAAAATAGAACAAAATAATTTACCGATAGTTGACTTGGCTGATTGGGAAAAGTTAAATTTGGGTCAAAGAGTAGTTTTGATTGGTGAAAACAGGGTTGAAGCTGGTATTATTTCCCAAATCAAAAAAGATTTAATTATAACTAATATTGTGGCTTATACTGATGTTAATGGCCTGCCAGTTGCTAATTTAGAAGCAAAAGTGATTGGCTTGGCCAAAGTGATTCAAGGCCGAGTAAATATTGTGCCGATTAAGCTGACTTTTGAAGATTTCTAAAACTAACAATCTCTTCATTAAAATAAAGCTGGATTGTGCCGATTGGGCCGTTTCTGTGTTTGGCAATAATAATATCAACAATGTTCCGTTGTTCAGCCTTTGGATTAACGCGGTCTTTGCGGTGAATAAAAAGCACAACATCGCTATCCTGTTCTATACTCCCGCTTTCTCTCAAATCAGATAATCGTGGCACTTGGTCTGGCCTTTGCTCAACTGCCCGCGAAAGCTGGGAAATCGCTAAAACCGGGATATTAAGCTCGCGAGCCAAGCCTTTTAAAGAGCGCGAGATGCTGGAAATTTCTTGAACCCGCGACTCGCCAGAGCCATCCATTAATTGCAAATAATCGACAATAATCAAACCCAATCCCTGATCAGCTTGCAATCGCCTGGCCATTGCCCGCATCTGCATTACGCCAGTTGCCGAAGAATCGTCAATATAAATAGGCGATTGAGACAGAACATCAATTGCCTGGCCAACTCGGCTAAAATCATTGTCTTCGCCCTGAGAATTTAATTTGCCGGTGCGGTATTTCCAAAGATTAACCTGTCCCTGGGAACAAAGCAAACGATCAACCAGCTGGTCTTTTGACATTTCAAGAGAAAAAACTCCTACTGGCACTTTTTCATGAACAGCAACATAACGGCCAATATCAAGAGCCAAGCTGGTTTTGCCATAACTTGGCCTGGCCGCCAGAACAATCAAGTCTGCCTTTTGTAATCCGGCTAGCTTGTTGTCTAGATCATAAAATCCAGTTGTCAAGCCGCGTAATTTGCCATCGCCCTTGTGCAGTTCATCAAGACGCTCAAAAGCCTCAGCCAGCATTGGCTTAATAGAAATAAAATCCTGACGAACATATTTTTGAGAAATACTGAAAATCTTTTGCTCGGCTTTGTCTAAAATCACTTCAATGTCATCGCTTTCCTGGTAAGCCAATTCTGTTATTTTGGCGGCTGAATCAATTAAGCGGCGCAGTATTGCTTTGCGGCTGACAATCTCGGCGTAAGATTTAACATGGGCTGATGTTGGCACTGAATTAACAAGGTCTGTTAAATAAGCATTACTGCCAATTTCTTCTAGCTGTTTTTTTTCGATTAAGCGGTTTGATAAGCTTAAAACATCAATTGCTTCGCGCCTTTCGTAAAGCTCAAGCATTGCTTGATAAATCATTTGATGGGCTGGCTTATAGAAATCTTGAGGCTTCAAAATATCGGCAATCTGAAAAACCGCGTCTTTATCAAGCATTAAACAGCCCAAAACCGATTGCTCGGCTTCAAGATTTTGCGGCGGCAATTTGTCAGCGATTGGATCCATATGTTAAGATTATAGCATATAAAAATTAATATTTTATCTCAACAGCTTATGGACAAATTATCAACAAGCTTGAAGTCTATAGAATAGCATGTTAGTATCTAACCTATGTATTATATTTATATTGACGAAGCCTATAATTTAGTTCCGAAGGCTAGGTATCAATTATGGCTGATTACTTTAAGACAAAAATCAATATGCTATGAAAAAATTTCAAACAAATCATGGCTTAATAAATTTTCCGGCTTTTATGCCGGTGGCAACAAGGGGCGCTGTAAAAAATATTAGCTCTGGCGAGCTAAAAAGCATCGGCGCTGAGATTATTTTATCAAATACTTATCACTTGATGCAGAGACCAGGCATAGACATAATAAAAAAAGCCGGCGGTTTGCATAAATTTATGAACTGGGACGGCCCGATTTTAACTGATTCCGGCGGATTCCAGGTTTTTAGTTTAAGCAAGTTTCGCAAAATTCGCGAAAACGGCGTTGAATTTATGTCAGAGATCGACGGCAAAAAATATTTTTTAACTCCAGAAAAAGTTATTGAGATGCAAAAAGACTTAGGCGTTGATATTGCGATGGTTCTTGATGTTTGCACGCCGTATCCGTGCGCTTATCAAGAAGCAAAAGAAGCTGTGCGTCTGACAATAAAATGGGCGAAAAAATCTAAAATCTTAAATTTTAAATCTAAAATTTTCGCGATAATCCAGGGATCTGTCTATAAAGACTTGCGAGAAAAATGCGCTGAAGAGCTAGTTAAATTAGATTTTGACGGTTATGCTATTGGCGGAATGGCTGGTGAAAAATTATATCAGGTTTTGGATTGGACCTGTCCCCTGCTTCCTAAAAACAAGCCAATTTATTTAATGGGCATTGGCCGGCCAAAAGATATTATAAAAGCTGTCAAAGCTGGAGTAGATATGTTTGACTGCGTTGCGCCGGCTCGCGAAGCTCGACATGGAAGATTATATATCTCTGAAAATAAAACTATTAATATTTTAAATCAAAAATATCAAAAAGATTTCCGGCCGATTTCAAAAAACTGCGATTGTCCAGCCTGCCAAAATTACTCACGAGCTTATATCCGGCATCTTTTGTCAATCCAAGAAGGCCTTGGCATGCGCTTGGCAACTTTACATAATCTAAATTTTATTCTAAAGCTTGTAAAAAATTTAAGAGCTTGAGGATTTAATCCGCAAGCTCTTTTCTAACTAATCGCCTTTTAAATAGGCGATTGTCTCATCGTACTTTTCTTGGTTTATTCTTCCTGCTTCCAGATACAATTCCAACATTTCAGTAATTTTAAATACTGAATGCAGTTTGTATCCGGCTTGGAGAAGAGCTTCATGGCCGCCTTGTTCGCGGTCAACTAAAACCAAGATGTCTTTAATAATAAGTCGATTTTTTTCAAAAATTTCTGCGGCCTCGATTTTTGAATCCGCGGTTGTAACCAAATCGTCAATCAACAAAACTTTTTGACCTGGTTCAAAAAGTCCATCAATCTCACCGCTCAAGCCGTGAGTTTTAGAAATTTTCGGCGAAATCATTGGTTTATCATTAAAAAAGCTCATAATTGTTACTATTGGCGTGGCAGCTGTTGGGATATCAGCTATCAGCTCAAATTCTATCCCATCTCTAGCGGCCTTTTTGTCTAAAATTTCTGCAACATCAACAAGCAGGCCTGGTATTGATCTAGTAATTCTTAAATCAATATAAATCGGGCTTAAAGGCGCGTCGGGTTGCTTCTCGTGCAACTTGAGCTTAAAAGCGCCGAATTTAATTATACCAGCGTCAAAAAGCTTGAACGCTAAATCGCGTTGGTCTACTCGCCATTCTATTTCTTTAAGTCCCTCTTTAATTTCAGCAACAATCTTGTCTGCCGCTTCAGCTGGATTTTCTGCTTTATAAATGGCACTGCCAACAACAATATAATCAGAGCCATTTATAATTGCTTGCTTGGGCGTTGTCACCCGAGCTTGATCCTCGCGTTTAGCAGCCCAGATTGGCGTGATACCCGGAGTGACAATCAGAGTCTTTGGCTTCAGAACTTTGCGTAAAGCTGTTGCTTCTTTTGCAGATGCAACCACGCCATCTAGCCCAGCTTCTTCAGCCCGTAGAGCTAAATCTATTACTTTATCCTGTATTGCTCCTTGGATTCCAGTCTCTACATTAAAACTTAGTTGGCTATGGCTGGTGAGAATAGTAATTCCCAAAATTTTTAAATCAGCATCTTTTGCCTCTACTGCTGCTTCCATCATTGCTGAACCGCCAATAGTGTGCACCGTGCACATATCCACTGCAATTTTTACATCAGCTTTGATAAAATTGGCAACTGTGCCAGGGATGTCATGATGTTTCCAATCACGCCAGACTTTTAAACCGCGGCTTTTGATCTCACCTACAGCTTCCGGCCATTCAGCAGCTAAAGAATTAACTTTAATCATGCCCACTTTACCTTGAAGCTGATCTAAAAGTGGCAGAGCTTTTTCTTTGTCAATGTCCAAAGCGAAAATTAACCTGTCTTTTGCCTCCATTTTATCTAACCTCCTGTTTCAAAGTTATTTTCAAACTATCATAATATTTTTAAAAAAACAAGAACAACTTTATATAATCTAAGTTTTATTCTAAAATTGGTGAAAAGTTTAAAGAAGCGTAATTAATTCGGCGTAAAGGGGTTTTCGCGGCCGATTTGCCCAACATTAATATCTTGGCCTGAATTTTTTAACTCTTGCAAACGCGGATCTTGAAAAACAGAAAAATCAAACTGGGTTGATTCTTGTAAAATCTCTTGATTCCCTGTTTTAATTATTGCGCCACTATAATTCCAATAAAGCAAACAAGCAGTGGCTAAAATAATAATAATAAAACTAATCAGTAATATTTTTTGTTTTTTGTCCAGAACCATAATAAGAACCTTTCGCTTTACTCAAGAACCTTTTTACTCGCTTTTGGCTCGTAATAGGCTTTAATAGTTAAATTAAAATTATAATAAGAGCCGTCTTTGGGGCTTTGAAAATTTAAACTCACAAGATCGATTAATCGCAGATTATTTTCAAGAGCCTGGATATAATTTTTTAACGCGTTATAAGATCCAGCTAGTGTTGCTTGGGCAGTAATCTCGTTTTGACTTTCAGTAAAATTAATTGATTTTAAAATTAAATTATTTTGCGAAGCCATATTTTCCAACTGGAGCAGCAGCTCCGGAACCTCTGGATTACTTGGCAGAATCTGATTTAACTCCTCAAGCTTTTTTGATTCTTTAAGTTCTTGAAAAAGCTGGCTTTGTTGTTCTTGGTTTTGCAGCGCCTCCTGCTTTGCTTTAATAGATAATTTTAAATTTTTAATTTTGCTTTGACCAGGAATAATTAAAAAAAGCAAAATTAAGATAAATCCCAAAATCAACAAAACTGGAATAAATTTTTTAATCTTTAAATAATTTAACTCCATGAAGTTCAATATTAATATTTAAGCCGCCTTCTTTAGCTAAGCCGCTGGTTGAAAATTTAACCTGTTGGAACTCTTGCTCAAACGCTTTAACTTGTTTAGCTAAAATGCTGTAACTGGACACATTGCCTATTAAATTCACAATGCCTGTCTTAGAGTCTCCGGAAAAAGAACTGAAATAAACATCAGCAAGCGTTGTTTTCTCAATTCTTGGAAAAACTTGCGACCAATAAATATGATTATTCAAAAGCTGCCCCAGACGATTAATTCTCGGCTGGTCAAGCTGCTCTTGGGACAGGCTAGAAATTTGTTTTTCTAAATTATTTAAGTTTTTTTGCAAAAAAACTTGCCAAGAATAAAAGCCTGCAAAACTTATCACAGACAAGCCAAATAATAAATAGCCAATAATTAATATAATTATAAATTTTGGTTTGCTCTGGCTTTTAAAGCCCTCGGGCATTAAATTTATTCTAGCCATTAAATCCTCTAAGAGCCAGCCCGATTGCCACTGCAAAAGAAGGGCTTAGGCTTGTTAATATTGGTTCTAATTCTTTTGGATAAATAAGATTCTGCCATGGATTGCCAATTTCACAACTATCAAAATTATTAAAATTTGAAATTAGTTCTTGGGTTGCTTTGCCGCCGGTAAAAATAATTTTTTTGACAGACGGGTTAATTATATTTTTTATTTGTTCAGGATTTGGCTGTTCTAGCGTACGGTTCATTTTTACTTTGCCGTTTTCTATTAAACTGACATTAGTGCTGTGCGCGCCAGCGTCAATTATAACTGCTGATTCTTTGACATCGCTTGCTAAAGAGCGGGCAAGAGAAAATGTTTCGGCTTCAAGCGCTTTTAAATCTAATCCTGCTTCCTGGGCAATTTGGCCATAACGGTTAACAATATCTTTTGGCACGGCAATAAGCAGAATTTGCTCGTTTGAGCGAGCCCAGCCCAAACTAACTTCTTCAAGAGGGACTGGAATATATTTTCTTGCTTCTATTTTAATGAGTTGATCAAGTTCTTCTTCGTTTTCCGGCGCATTAGGAATTTTAATTAAGGCTAAAAATGTCGAAAAAGCAGGCAAAGACATGACCGTGTCTTTAGTTTTAATTTTTGCTTGACTAATAGCCAGTTTTAAAATATCAGCTATTTCTTTGCTGGTTAGTTTCTGAAGATCGCCGTCTTTGACAGCAATTATAGCGTAATTTTTTAAAATTGGCTTTTTTGCTGGCTTGTCTAATTCTATCATTTTTATCTGTTTTGTGCCAATGTCAATGCCGAGAAGCTCTTTTGATTTTTTATCAAATAAGTCAAGCATAGTTATGGTGTAAATTTTGGAAGAATTTCTCGCCAGAATTCAATATTTATAATCGTAATCGGCGTATAACTACATTGATTATTGCATGGATCGTAATCTATTAAGCAGACATCTTTAGTCAAAGGATTCCCGTCATCGCAGTCTGTATCATCATAGCAGTCAATACTGCAAATATTAATATTTACTGTATCTGTAGATGTTGCGTCAGAGTCATCAGTTACTCTTAGTTGAGCTATAGCGCCTATATTATATGCGCGAGATGTGTTGCAGGCACCGTCAACTATTGAATCAGTGCAGAGAAAAGAGCAACAGGAATAATCATAAAGGTTGCCAGGTGTTCCATCCCATTCAAAATCCCATTCAAATTTTCTAATTGTTCCATCAGGATCAGAGCTTGCACAATTAGTAGCATCAGTTGCTAAACTAATCGAAGTGCCAGGAGCATATTCTGGCGAATAATCACATTGCCCCTCGGCACTTGCGCCAGCAATTGGCGGGGCAGTAGCCACACTAAAGACCATCTCTTCGCAATTACTTGCAGTTGTCTCATCAGATTCAATGACATCGTTTAAAATATCTGCGCAAATCTCAAATCTATGCGTGCCATAGCTGACTATCCAGGCATTGTCCCAAGTCACCAGCTCTGTTGCGCCAACAGCTAAGGCGCCTGTTGGTTTATTGATTGGCGGCGGTCCCCATGTGTCGCTGCTCCAAGGGTCAACTAAGTCTGCGTCAATTCGCAAACGGGTCTTTGTGGCTGCGGCAGGACTGCCGCTTTGATTTTTAACTGTGCCGGAAAAGCTGGCTGAATTGCCAACAACCAGAGCTCCTGGCGTGGTAAATAGGTTTTCAACAACAAGATCGGGTTTTGCAACAGTAAATGCTTTAGCAATAGCAGAAAATCCAGAACAGCCGGGAATATTGCAAGCAGTAACTTTGACGCTATATTCTGTGTCAGGCAGGAGAGATGTTTGGTTATAATCGCTTGAATTTCGAGAAATAAGAAAACCGCCTGCGCCAGTATAAACATTATAATCAGTAGCTCCCACTGAATCATTCCAGTTCCAGTTTATTGAAGAAGTTGTAACGCCCGTATTATTAGGCGTTGGCCATGTTGGGGCGGAGGGAGGGCTAATACAAGTAGGATCAGCTATGCATTGAGATGTTGTGCCGCAAGCACTGGGAGTGCAAATTCTTGTATAAAGCCTTGTGCCTATTGCACAACCTCCTGCTGGACCACAATCAGCAGGAGTCCAAGAGCCGCAAGTCCAATCCGGCACACAACTACAAGTCGGCGAAACGCTTTCGCAACCTGAAGGGCAATAAAAACCAATTGATGGACTACTGGCGGCTCTATAGCATGTATCGCAATTATTTGGACCAGAAAATATGTTCCATACTTGCGAAGGACCACAGCTAACATCTGATGTTGAATAACTACATGGGCCAGAACAGCCGCCCCCCCAACAAGTGGGATTACTCTGGCAAACCGTCGGTCCTGGCGGGCAAGATCCATCACAGCTTCCGCATGCTGGCGGGTTTGGAGTACCACCTTGGCACTGATACCTTATGCCGCACATCGGAATCCCGCTCGGACCAAGCGACACCCATGTGCCATAACAATTAGCGCTGCCGCTTCTGCAATTCGTAGGAAAGCCGGTTAATGGTCCTGCTTTTACTGTTTCGCAAGTCCCTTGCGCATTTGCCGCAATAGGCATCGCTAAAAAAATTGAGATTGCTGTTCCTGTAATTAATAAAATTTTTTTTGCAATCATCATAATTATTCTACATCTACTAATTTCGTCCTCAAAATACTTTGAGCTATAAATTTCTTTTCCCAAGCAATATTCCCCTGTCCTACTGCCACAACATCATCCCCTATTTTTAAATCAGAAAAAGCAATCTCTTTTTGCTTAAAAAAATCCTGGGGGCTTTTGCCCTCTGGAATTTGCTTAGGAATTTCTCTTTCCAAATATTTTGTGCTTTCTGTTGTTTTAACAGTAATAATTGCATTATCTTCTTCTATGCCCTGATTCTGCGCAGCGCTGACTTGAATTTTTATAAAGCCATCGCCAATCTCAATAATCTCGCCAATAAAAGAAACAACTTGAATTTCCGGTTTTTCTGGAATTTCTTGGTTGCTAGCATAATAGCCAATTAGGCCCAAGCCAACCAAGCTTAAAATAATAAACCCGCCAATTATTAAAATTATTTTTTTTAATCGCATTTGCTTTAATTTTAACACAAATTGCAGTTTCTTGCGAAAAAGTTATCCACAGACTTAATGCACGGCGCAGGAAATACAAGGATCATATGCCCGAATTAAATTTTTAGCTTTTTCCGGATCCCAGTCATCTTTTAAATACTCTTTTAAGTCAGCCTCAAGATTATTTAAAAACTGGGCTGTCGGTGTAATAATATTGGCATTAATAATCTTGCCTGTTTTGTCTATTTCATAGTTATGATAAAGCGTGCCCCGGGGAGCTTCGCAAGCAGATCGTCCAATTCCTGCTTTTATTTTATATTTAATATTGGATTTTTTAAATCTTTTTGGCAGTAATTTTTTGATTTTCTCTAAATAATAAGCAATTTCAAGCGCTTGGGCATAAAGATTATAAAAAGTATTATAGCATGGCATTTTTAAATCATGCTCATAATCTTTATAAAGATGCAAACGAGCAATTGCGCCGAGCATATAAGTGTTTTCTGTTCTTTGGACAACGCCTTTTTGAATTTCAACTGGTATTATTTCTATGCCATCTCCATAGATAGTTTTTAAAGCGCGGAATTCTGTTTTTCTGTAAAAATCAGGCTGGTCTTTATGTTCTGGAATTAATTTAAGAGCTAATTTTAAAATTTTGTTATGCTCGCGCATTAATTTTTTTAATGCTTTAATATCAGGCAGTTTTCTAAACCCGGCGATCATTGTTGTTAGGGGGTGAATCGCTCGGCCAGCAATTATTTCTACAAATTTATTAATCCAATCGCGGATTGGCAGAATTTTTTTACTCTCGGAAAGCATAAACAAATGCAGAGTATGGCTCTGAATAATTTGAGCATATAATAATAATTTTCTTAATAATTTTGTTTGCTTAGAGATTTTAATATCCAGCGCGCTTTCTATTGCTTTTAAAGAACAGATATTATGGACAATCGGACAAATCCCGCAGATTCGCGATGTTATAATCGGCGCTTCATCGTACTGTCGGCCGATTAAGAGCCCTTCTATTAAACGGGATCCTTCGTGAACTTCTAAGCGGGCTGATTTAATATCGCCTTTTAAAATATGAGCGACAAAACCCATATGGCCTTCGGATTTTGCAATGTGATCAATTTTTATATTTTTTGGCATAATTGGAAAGCATTAAAAGCCGCGACAGCACCTTGACCGCAAGCGCTGATAATTTGTTTTAAGGGATTATTAGTGATATCGCCAGCGGCAAAAACTCCGGGGATATTTGTTGCCTGATTTTTATCAACAATAATAAAATCATTTTCTAATTTAATGCCTAAATCTTGTGCTAAACTACTGCTTGGCGTTGTGCCGATTTCTATAAACAAACCATCAACTTTTAGCTCCTGATTATTATCTAAAACTATTTTTTCTAAAATTTTATCGCCTTTTATTTTAACTACTTGAGCATTAAAAATTATTTTTATTTTTGAGTTTTGCTTGACTTTCTCCTGCCAAATTGGGTCAGCTCGAAATTCATCGCGCCGATGAATTAAATAAACTTTTTTAGCGATATTGGCTAATTCTAGGGCGCCGGTTAAAGCCGCATTGCCGCCGCCAACAATTGCCACGATTTTATCTTTAAACAATGGGCCGTCGCAGGTGACGCAGTAAGATATGCCTTTGCCTAAAAATTTTTCTTCGTTTTCCAGACCCAATTTTCTGGTCTTATTCCCCATAGCTAGAATCAAGCTTTTAGATTGATATTTGTTTTTATTAGTATAAACTTCAAATTTTTTTGTTATCTTCTCAGTATTTTCCTGAATAATTTTTTGTCCAAGTTGTTCTTGAAATTTTTGCATTAGATCTAAACCAGAAATAGATTTAAACCCAGGATAATTTTCTACTTGCCATGCTTCAATTGCTGTGCCGCCAGGAACTTTGCCAATAATCAAAAAATCCAGATTAAATCTTTGGGCGTAAATCCCTGCGGACAA
>JBDRLZ010000016.1:0-8026 GCA_043812555.1 bacterium | reverse complement strand
TTTAAAAATCTATTGCGTTTGGCGCCCAATATGGATTCCCTTATTTTTATTGGTACGGCCGTTGCTTATTTTTATAGTTTAACCATATCTATTTTGATGTTTTTGGGGACAAAAGTTGAAGCAAATCTTTATTATGAAAGCGCGGCTTTAATTTTAGTTTTTATTTCTTTAGGCAAATACCTTGAGGTGATGACTAAGGGGAAAACTAGCGAAGCAATTAAAAAATTAATCGGGCTTCAGCCCAAAGAAGCGACGATTATAAAAGACAATGAGGAGATAAAAATTCCTATCTCCGAAGTAAAAGTCGGGGATATTATTTTAGTCAAGCCCGGCGAAAAAATTCCGGTAGACGGGATTGTTATTGACGGCTATTCCGGTGTTGATGAAAAAGCCATCACCGGCGAAAGTATTCCCGTGGAAAAGAAAAAAGACGATGAAGTAATCGGCGCCACCATTAACAAAACCGGTGTTTTGAAATTTAGAGCAACCCGAGTCGGCAAAGATACGATGTTGGCCCAGATTATAAAAATAGTAGAAGAGGCCATGGGCTCTAAAGCGCCGATCCAGCTTTTGGCTGATAAAGTTTCTTTTTATTTTGTTCCGTCCGTGATTGGCATTGCTATTTTTGCTTTTGTTATTTGGCTTATACTAGGCCAGCCTTTTTCTTTTGCTTTGACTGCTTTTGTGGCTGTTTTAATCATCGCTTGCCCTTGCGCTTTAGGCCTGGCAACGCCAACCGCCGTGATGATGGGGACAGGACTGGCGGCTAAGCAGGGCATTCTAATTAAATCAAGCAAAGCGCTAGAAATAGCCAGAAATATAAATATAGTTATTTTTGATAAAACCGGAACTTTGACAAAAGGCGAGCCTGTTGTCGCTGATATTGCAGAAGTTTCAAATTCAAAATTTAATATTCTGCAAATTGCGGCGTCAGTAGAAAAAAATTCAGAGCATCCGTTGGCGCAGGCAATTATTAAAAAATACAAAGGCAAGTTGTTAAAAGTTAAAAATTTTCAAGCAATTCCTGGCCAAGGCGTTTCTGGTGAAATTAATAACCAGCATATTTTAATTGGCAATCGCAAATTAATTAAAAGTGATATTGGCTATGATTTAGAAAATCAGGGCAAAACAGTTATGCTTGTTTCTATTGATAATCAAGTTGTCGGCGCAATTGCTGTTGCCGACACTTTAAAAGAATATTCAAAAGAAGCAGTTGAGATGCTTCATAAAATGGGGAAAAAAGTTGCGATAATTACTGGGGATAATAAAAGAGTTGGGCAAGCTATTGCCCAGCAAGTCGGTATAGATAGAGTTTTAGCCGAGGTTTTGCCGCAAGAAAAATCAGCTGAAATAAAAAAATTGCAGCAAGAAGGCAATATTGTAGCAATGGTTGGAGACGGTATAAACGACGCGCCAGCTTTGGCTCAAGCTGATTTAGGCATTGCTTTGGGTTCTGGCACTGACGTGGCTATGGAAACCGGGGAAATAGTTTTAATTAAAGATGATTTAAGAGATGTGATAATAGCAATTAATTTGAGCAAATACACGCTCAAAAAAATCAAACAAAATCTTTTTTGGGCTTTTTGTTATAATATTATAGGCATTCCAGCCGCAGCCCTTGGTCTTTTAAATCCAATTATTGCCGCTGGCGCAATGGCTTTTTCTCCTGTCAGCGTTGTCTCTAATTCGTTGTTGATGAAGAGGTATAAAAGTTAGATGTTGACAAATTAAAAAGTTTTAAGTATGATTAAAAAATACATCAAAAGAAAACATTACTTAGATAAGATCGAACCCTTTATTGATAAAGGATTGATTAAAGCATTGAATTCTTGTTTTTTCATAAATTAGAAAACAGCAATGCGTCATTTTTAAAATATATTAAATATGGCGGCTTGCCCTACTTAACTAATTTAGAGCTTAATGATGAAGTAGTCTATGGTTATTTGCAAAGCGTGTATAATACTATTCTTTTTAAAGATGTAGTTTCAAGACATCAAATTCGCAATACAGCTTTTTTAGAAAGACTGGTTGAGTATTTGGCTGATAATACTGGCGGTTTGGTATCTGCAAAAAAAATTAGCGACTTTTTAAAATCGCAAAAAAGTAATATTACGCCTAATATGGTTTTGGATTATTTATCATTTTTAAGCCACGCATTTTTTGTTTTTAAAGTGCAAAGGTCTGACATTAAGGGCAAAAAAATATTTGAAATCAATGATAAATATTATTTTGAGGATTTAGGCTTGCGGCATTCTATTATTGGATATAAACAAACTGATATTCACAAAATTTTGGAGAATTTGGCAATCTTCTGGCAATTCCTGATAATTATCCTAAAATAGTAATTTCTATGGACGCAATACTAACAAAAAACAGTAAATATAAGGGCGTTAAACAAATGCACATTAGAGAATTTTTAAGCAGTGGTCTCTAACAGCTTGATTATTTTTTTTTATCAAACCCCTCAAAGGCTCTTAAAACTTCCAAAGGCAAAGCAAAAATCACTGTGTTTGACTGATCAGAAGAAAGGTCATTAATAGATTGCAAAGTTCTTAGATGCAAGGCGCCATTGGAACCAGATAAAATTCGAGCGGCTTTAGCCATGTTTTCAGCGGCCGCAACTTCTCCTTCAGCCTTAATAATAACAGCCCGCCTTTCGCGCTCTGCTTCAGCTTGTTTAGCAATTGTCCGCTCCATGTCTTCGGGCAAACTAACATCTTTTAATTCAACATTGCTGACTTTTAATCCCCAATTATCAGTTTCAGCATCAACTATTTGCCTGATTCTCTCAGCAATTTGATCGCGATTAGCTAAAAGTTCATCCAAAGTTGCTTCGCCAACAATATTGCGCATTGTTGTTTGAGCAAACTGGGAAATCGCGTATCTAAAATCTTCAACCTCTATAATTGCTTTTTCAGCAGAAGAAACTTTGTAATAAATCACCGCGTTAACTGATACTGAAACATTGTCTTTTGTAATTGCTTTTTGGTCTGGGACATCAACTGCTTTAACCCGCATATCAACTTTTTGATACATCTGGAAAATCGGCCAAATAATACGCCAGCCCGGATCCATTATTCCTGAAAATTTTCCCATTGTAAATTTCACGCCTTTTTCGTATTGGTTAATTTGTTTAAGGCTGATTAAAACTAAAAATATAAATAAAACTATTAAAGCAATAAGAATTGTTATTGGTGTCATGATTTTAAAATTTAATTGTAAGTTTTTTAATAATGGCAAAATTAGAAAAGCTAGAAACGCAAGAAGCCAAATGCTTTTGAATTTTGATAAATCAGGTTTTGTTTGTTTGTTTGGAATCATGTTTTGATAATTATAGCGCTATTTATAACTATGCGCAATAGTATTTTTTAATATTGACAACTGCTATTTATAATATAAACTATCTGCAGAAGATCATTTACAATCTTATAGGAGGGTCATTATGTTACGAGCAAAAGCTAGCATAGGAGAGAAAAAAATAGTTATGCCAAGACCGCTTTCTCCTTATGACGCGCTAATTCTGGAAATGGTTGAGCAAAAAAACGGATTTTATAATGCCCATGCCCATCTTGACCGAGCTGACACACTGCCAGATATTTATCTCAGCCATATAAACACCACTCCGCTAGAGGCAAGTTTTTATCCTCTAAAAGTAAAGCAAAACCTAACTGGAGATTTACACAGAGGGAAAGCTTATACTGAAGAAGATATGAAAGAGCGAATAAGCAAAGTAATCGAAAGATCAATTGCTTATGGCACAACAGGAATAGCAACCTGCGTTGATACCTCTCCAGATCTCGGAGAGAACGGTTTGCTTGCTTTTAGGGTTACCCGTGAACTCAAACAAGAATTCTCCGGACAAATCGAGATTAGGCTCGCGCCCAACCCGATTTTCGGCTTTAAAGAACACAGCGGACGATGGGAAGTGTTTAATGAAGCTGCCATGCAAGCAGATTTTCTTTCTGCATTGCCTGAAAAAGATGAGTACAACAATATGAGTCCCAAAGACGGAAAAATTGGGTATAGGCCACATTTAAAAAAAGTGATTGAACTAGGATGCGAATTGCAAAAAGAAGTGCATTTACACCTAGACCAAACAAACTCTCCGTCAGAGCAAGGCACGAAAACTTTAATTGAAGCTTTGAGGTGGCTGGATCAGCCAGTAATCCCGAATCAAACAGAACCCACGATTTGGATTATTCATGCTATTTCTACTTCAGCCTATCCAGAAGAAAGCTTTAAAAAAATTATTGACGGGTTGTTAGAGCATAATATAGGTATAATTGTTTGTCCTACAGCAGCTATATCTATGAGACAGCTTCGTCCAATCAAAGCGCCTACGCATAACTCTATTGCTCGCGTTTTAGAATTAATAAAAAGCAAAGTGCCTGTTTTAATAGGCACAGACAATATCTGCGATGTTTTTGTGCCGCAATCCGACGGCGATATGCTCACAGAAATAAAAATGCTAGGGCATGCTATCCGCTTTCCAACCCCGCATGTTTTAGCAAAAATTGCCGCCAACGAACGGCTCAATGAAGTAGATAGAGCTACTGTGGGCCAAGCGCTCTATCAAGACCGCAAAGCATTTCTGGAGATTGATTCGTCTTGGCAGTCAGCAGTTGACTAACAAATCTCGCGAAAACAAAATGCCCATTCAGCAAACACTGAACGGGCTTTTTTAATAAAGCGCGGTTCTTTTAATTGAAGCTGTATGAATAATAATAGATTTTCGGAAACTGCTTATAAAAACAGGCTTATTTTTATATGACTTTGACTTAGATAATGCGTCAGGGCGTAGTTATCCACAGGCCAAGCTCTATCACCCCTCACCTTCTTTTTCAACCGTCGGGCGAGGGGCAAGAATCTTAAATCTGAATTTTAGAAAAATTGCGATGTGGACCAGCACAGAACATTGACTTATTCCAGTTATTATAATAAACTTATAAATATGATTAATTTGAAAAATTTGAATTATGACAGAAACAATATGGTTATTTTTAACTATTGGCGCTTTGTGCATTGGTGCATTATTGGGTTATCTTGCCAGGCAAACAATTGCTAAAAGGCAAGCAGAATCAGCCGAAACAATTATTAACAAAGCAAAAGAAAAGTCGCAGGAAATAATTGATCAGGCAAAAAAAGAAGAAGCAGAGAGGCGCGACAGCATCTTAAAACTAGAACATCGTTTAGTAAAAAAAGAAGAAGACGCTGAAAAAAGAAATTTAGAAATAAAAAACAGGATAGAAAAAGTTAAAAGCATACGCAAAGAAATTGATTCGCTCAAAGTAGATCAGATTAACGCTTTGGAAAAAACCGCCAAATTAACTAAAAACGAAGCAAAGCAAAAGCTGTTTGAACAGGTTGAACAAGAGCACAAGCAAAAACTCTATAAAAAGCTCCATTACTTGGAAGCTGAGGGCAAAGAAGAAATAACTAAAAAGGCGCGCGATTTGATGGCTTTGGCAATGCAGAGATACGCTTCTTCGCAAGCAACAGAGATGACAACAACAACTGTTGCTCTGCCAAGCGACGACTTAAAAGGCAGAGTAATCGGCAAAGAAGGCCGTAATATTCGCGTTTTAGAGCATTTAACCGGTGTTGAAATTGTTGTTGACGACACGCCAGGAGCAATCACAATTTCCGGCTTTAATCCAATTAGACGCCAAATCGCCAAAATAGCTCTGGAAAAATTGTTAGCCGACGGCCGCATTCATCCGGGCCGCATTGAAGAAACTGTTGAACAAGCCAAAAAAGAGCTTTCTTCAAAAATCAAAGAAGCCGGAGAAGCGGCTATTTACGAAATCGGCATAGCTGGCTTAGACCCAAAATTGGTTCAGCTTATCGGCCGCTTAATGTTTAGAACAAGTTATGGCCAAAATGTTCTTCTGCACTCAATTGAAGTTGCTCATCTGGGATCTGCTTTAGCCGCAGAACTTGGAGCTGATATCGGCTTAACTAAAAAGGCAGGGCTTTTGCATGATATTGGCAAATCAGTTGACCATGAAATTGAAGGAACCCATGTTGATATTGGCAAGCGCATTTTGGAAAAATTTAATATTAACAACGAAGTAATCGAAGCAATGCAGTCGCATCATGAAGAATATCCGGCTTCGTCGCTGGAAGGCATAATTATTCAAGCGGCTGACGCATTGTCAGCTTCAAGGCCAGGCGCGCGCAAAGACACAGTAGAAAATTATTTAAAACGCCTGGAAGAATTGGAGAAATTAGCTCTGAATTTTGAAGGAGTATCTAAAAGCTATGCTATTCAAGCAGGCAGAGAAATTAGAGTTTTTGTCCGACCGGAAAAAATCGATGATTCAGGCGCTCAAATTCTAGCCCGAAATATTGCACAGCGCATTGAACAGGAATTGGATTATCCAGGAGAAATAAAAATAAATGTAATTCGGGAAACAAGAGTAATTGAATATGCTAAATAAAATAAATAAGAGAGGGGGTGAAATAAATGACAAAAGATGAATTAATTGAAAATATTTCAGGCACAACTTGTTCTAAAAAAGAAGCTTCTGACTGTTTAGAGGCGATTTTAGATAATATCACCAAAGCTTTAACCAAGGGCGAAGAAGTTAAATTGACTGGCTTTGGAGCTTTTTCTATTACTAAAAGAAAAGCCCGTATGGGTAGAAACCCAAGAACCGGAGAGAAAATCCAGATTGCGGCTACAAAAAGCCCCAAGTTTAAACCTGGCAAAATTTTAAAAGAAGCAGTTAAATAACTATCAAAAAAAACAACCCCCGGATTTCCCTGGGGTTGTTTTTTAGAACTTATTTGACTAGCTCTTTTATTGCCTGCACTGCTTCTTTTAAGGATTTTTTGGCATCGGTAAAATCTTTTCGCGCGTCTAACAAAGATTGCTTGCCCTCAATTTTTAAGCTTTTGGCGGCTTCTGGGTCAGAAATTGTCATTGCAGAAAACTTAGCAGTTGCTCCAGTAATGTTATCGCCAGCACTATTAAGCTTAACCCCAGCGCTTTGAACTAATTCGCGAATCTGAGCAACATCTTTGCCCTGCGCCTCTAGATCGCTTGCTTTTTGACCTATCTTATTGCTTAACTCAACTAGCTTATACTGAAAAGTCAGTAATCTGTCTATGGCTACCAAACCGGCTGATTGAGGCAGAAAAACTTGATATGCTCGATAATTATTAACTATTGACTTGATATCTTCTTTTAAGACCCCTGTATCTGTTTCACCTAAGATTTTAGTTTTAATGCTGTCTAATTCGCCGCTAACTCGGCTTAATTCCCCCTTTACTTGAGTTAGAACTGGTTCGGAAATATTTTTCGTCTGCGTCAATAATCCATCATATTTGACTATAGCGCTAACTCGCTTATCAACCATTTTCACGCCCAAATCTTGCAGCTTAGGCGCATCCCAAGCGCCTTGAGCGACCAATGGAAGCATTAATAATAAAGATATTAGTGATATAAGTATTTTTTTCATAATTTTTTTATGTTAATAATTTTATTAATTCTAAAAACTAACTTGATCCTCTGATTCGTCTATGTTTTCGAAATCAGAGATTGCGCTGTTAGAATTTTTTTCAGCGTTATCAGCGCTGTTTAAAGCGGCGTCTAAATCAGAAACATCAATGGCGCCGCCTTGTTCGCTTAAATCAACCTCGTCTTCTGATTCATCAATAGAATCAAGGTCATCAAAAGATTGATTAATATTGCTCTCTGATAATTCGACCTCTTCAAGCGCTTTATCCAACTCGCTGATCTTGGCCTTGCGGCCTCTGTTGATAACAACCAGCCCGAGGAGAATAACAACGACAAGAATAATAAGAATATATTTTTTGTCCATATTTTTTGCTTAATTATAATAATAATTTTATTATAGCTCTTTTTGTTTTTTTGTCAATATGGAGCGTTTATTCAATCAAGCTCGAATTTATTTTATCAAGAATTTTTAGAAAAGTAAATAATCGGCGGGCAAAAAATTAGAGGGGGTTTGGGGGGAGATAATTTTTTGCCCGCTCGCTCGGAAACAAAGGATTACAAAAT
>JBDRLZ010000015.1:0-14159 GCA_043812555.1 bacterium | reverse complement strand
TACCTACAACATATATGAAATAAAGAGAAAAGTTCCTAGGGGGCGATGATCTATGTGGGATAAAGTTGCTCAATTTGCTATTCCTATTTTAGGAGTAAGCGCCATCGCGCTAGTTGGCAGGAAGAACAAATGGGGATTTGTCCTTGGAATAGCCTCGATGCCCTTTTGGTTTTTAACTTCAATTATAAATCATCAATGGGGTGTATTTATAGCCAACATTGGGCTATGCCATTAGTCAGTGGTTCTTCAAGATATCCGAGTAAGATTAATAAAGCTGAAAATAAAACGAGCCGTTTGGTTTCCCTAAACGGCTTTTAAATTTTATAAAATAGTTCTACTATACAAAAAAAGTAATTTTATATAGAAAATAAATTTATCACCCTGTTTTTTTTATTGTTTGAATGAAAAAAACAATGATAAAATTAACAAGATTGGTCAAGAAATCAAAGATCTAGAAAAACTTACAACAAAGCTTATTAAACTCAAAAACCCCCTGAAAAGATCAAGGAGTTTATGAAGATGCCTTTTGGGATTTATCTCAAGGTCAAAAGAAATACTCCTGAAAGAGTGCCCTCGCTTGAGCTTTACCCTAAGGACTTATTCTATAAATAGATTATAAGACCAAACTAGTATTTTTGTCAAGCTCCTGCTTTTTTTTCTTGAGCTTTTTTTTGTTTTATGTTAGCATTGAAAAATGCTCACTGAATTATTTAATTTAATTTTATATCAGCCATTATTTCAGGCCTTGCTTTGGTTCTATCACTATATTCCGGACTTTGGCATAGTAATTATTATTTTAACAATAATAATTAGAATAATTTTATATCCTCTGAATCAAAAAACTTTAAAATCACAAGAAGAACTAGCCGCGCTTCAGCCGAAAATCAAAGATTTGCAAAGCAAATACGCCGGCAATAAAGTTAAACAAGGCGAAATTATGATGAACTTATATAAAGAGCATAAAATCAATCCGTTTTCCAGTTTTCTGCCAATGCTGATTCAGCTGCCGATTTTAATCGCCTTGTTTAAGGTTTTTATTGACCTTTCAAAGAACAGCGAGCTTATAAACCCAATGTTTTTAAATTTAATTGACTTAAGCCAGCGCAGTATTTTGCTGTCTGTTTTAGCCGGCATCACTCAATTTTGGCAAAGCAAGTCAATGCCCGGAATCAGCCAGCAGAATTCTAAATTTATTTATTTTATGCCGCTAATAACCGTGTTTATTGGCTTGAGCCTGCCTGCCGGCCTGCCGCTTTATTGGATAACAATTACTATTTTGACGATCTTACAGCAATATATTTATGCAAAAACTAATCAAAGACATCAAAAAGCTAATTAGTAAAATGGGCTTTGGCTGCGAAATAGAAACAGAGGGTTTGTTTATTAATATTAAAACCAGCGAGTCCGGACTCTTAATCGGTCAGAATGGCGAAAGCATTTGCGCCTTACAACATTTAACTAAATTAATAATGATTAAAAGCCAAAAAGTTGTTCCTCAATTTACTTTGGATGTTAACAATTATCGTCAGCAAAAGACAGAAAGCTTAAAGCAGATTGCCAAAGACTCGGCTTATCGAGCCTGTGTTTTAAAAAAAGAAATTGTTTTGCGGCCAATGCCTTCTTATGAAAGGCGCTTGGTTCACATGGAGCTAGCTGATCGAAAAGATGTAATAACAGAATCGCGCGGCGAAGAGCCGAATCGCCGGGTTATTGTCCGGGCGAAATAAAATCATTATTTTGTTAATTTTTCAAACTCTTCTTTTTCTATTGTCTCAACTTTGATTAACTTTTTAGCGATTTTAATTAATTTTTCTTTTTGCTCAAGCAAAACATCAGAAGCGGTGTTTTGGGCTGATTTAATAAATTTTTCAACTTCTTGGTCAATTTGAGCCGCTATTTTTTCGCTGTAGCGCTGATGAACTGGCAGTTCGTAGCCGAAAAAAGCTGATTCTTCTTGAGTGCGGTATTGCACTGGTCCGATTTTTTCGCTCATGCCGTATTCTGTGACCATTTTTCGGGCCAAGTGCGTTGCTTGCTGCAGATCAGAAACAGCGCCAGTCGTCAGTTCATTAAAAGTGATTTTTTCAGCCATATAACCAGCTAAAAGCACAGCTAGCTCGTCAATAAATTCAGACTTAGAGCGCAGAGATTTATCTTTGGATGGCGCTTTCATTGTGTAGCCGCCAGCATTGCCCCTTGGAATAATTGAGACTTTTTGAACCGAGTCAGTGTGTTTTAAACAAGCAGTTACTAGAGCATGCCCAGCTTCGTGATAAGCTGTTATTTTTTTCTCTTCTTTAGACATAACATGGCTTTTGCGCTCTGGCCCTAAAAGCACTTTTTCTATTGATTCGCGCAATTCTTGCAAGCCGATTCTTTTTTTATTGCGCCGAGCAGTTAAAATCGCGGCTTCGTTAACTAGATTGGCTAAATCAGCGCCTGAAAAGCCGGGTGTTCGTTCAGCAATATTGCGCAATTTGGTGTTTTGCGCCAATGGTTTGCCTTGGCTGTGAATTGTTAAAATCGCTTCTCTTTCTTCAATGTCAGGCAGGTTTAAAGTTATTCTGCGATCAAAGCGGCCTGGCCGCAAAAGAGCTGGATCAATAACATCAGGCCGATTAGAAGCCGCTAAAACTATAATGCCGATATTTGCTTCAAAGCCGTCCATTTCAACTAAGATTTGATTTAGAGTTTGCTCTCTTTCTTCGTGTCCGCCGCCCATGCCCGCGCCGCGCATTCGGCCAATAGCATCTAATTCGTCAATAAAAATAATTGCTGGGCTGTGCTTTTTTGCTTGGGCGAAAAGATCGCGGACGCGCGAGGCGCCAACACCAACAAACATTTCAACAAATTCCGAGCCGGAAATATTAAAAAAAGCAACGCCAGCTTCGTTGGCAATTGCTCTGGCTAGTAATGTTTTTCCGCATCCGGGCGGGCCGATTAATAAAACGCCTTTAGGAATTTTAGCGCCGAGGTCGGTGAATTTTTTAGGGCTTTTTAAAAATTCAACTACCTCTTGAAGCTCTTCTTTGGCTTCTTTTAAGCCGGCTACATCTTTGAAAGTAACACCTTTTTTTTTGTGATTGCCGTTCTTTTCCGGTTTGATTACTCTAGCCAAAGAACGGCCAAAGCTCATTGCCTGGAAATTGGCTTTTTTAACTCCGCGGATCATCAGCCAAATAAAAAGGCCGATAAAAACAAACGGCAGAGCAAGGGGTATAATAGTGTTAAGCCATAATTCTCGGGCTGATGGGTCTTTAACAATAATATCGACTCTGGCTAGCTTGTCTGTATTAACGCCGTAATTAGTCAAAGACTGCGTTAACGAGGCTTCGTTTTCTTTGCGGCTCTTTTTAAGAGAGCTATCTATTAATTTAATTTCAAGAATATCTTCAGCAATAATAATCTTTTCTACTTGTTCTTGGTTGATTTTTTGAACTAATTCAGAAAGACTAATGTTATCTGGGTTTTGGGCAGCTGGTTCAGAATATAGAGTAAAAAGCCCTGAAATTATCAGCAAGGCAATAAAAGCAATAAACAAATTTTTAGCAAGAGAGGCTTTCATAATATTAGATGTTAGATTATGTTTTCATGATATTATATTTTTATCTTTGTTGCAAGGCGGATTAGACTTGAAACTTAAAAAATACTATGTTATCTTAAATCCAATGCCAACGATTCAGCAATTAATTAGAAAGCCAAGAAAAACAAAGCCAAAAAAAACAAAGGTCGCGGCTTTGGTGTTTGGTTTTAACACTTTACAAAACAGGCCGAGTCATTATGCTTCGCCTTTTAAACGCGGCGTTTGTTTAAAAGTTGGCACAACAACCCCGAAAAAGCCGAATTCAGCTTTGCGAAAAATTGCCAGGGTGCGTTTGACAAACGGCATGGAGGTGACTGCTTATATTCCAGGCGTTGGGCATAATCTGCAGGAGCACTCTATTGTTTTGATTCGAGGCGGCAGAGTAAAAGACTTGCCCGGAGTTCGCTATCACATTGTCAGGGGCGTTTTAGACACAGAGGGCGTTAAAAACCGCAAGCGAGGCCGCAGTTTATACGGCGCTAAAAGGGAAATACAAAAAAAATGAGAAAAAAGAAGAAAATAAAAAAAACAACCAAGCCTGATTTTAAATTTAACAACATAACAGTTGCTAAGTTTATTAATCAAATTATGCGCCAGGGCAAAAAAAACATAGCCAGGGAAATTGTTTATAATGCTTTTTTAAAGCTTGGCGACGAACCGCTTAAAATTTTTGAGCAAGCGATTAAAAATGTCGGGCCGCAGATGGAGCTTATGTCGCGCCGCATTGGCGGTGCGAATTATCAGATTCCCCGCGAAGTTGCGTCTGGCAGAAAACTTACTCTTGCTATGCGTTGGATTATTGAGTCAGCCAAGAGCAAAAAAGGCAAGCCAATGGCTGAAAGACTGGCAGAGGAGCTTAAATTGGCAGCCCAAAATCAGGGCGACTCAATTAAAAAAAGAGAAAATATTCACAAAATGGCCGAAGCCAATCGAGCTTTTGCGCACTTTGGTTACAGGCATAAAGAAAAATAAAATTAAAAGGGGGTGAATGTTGATGTTTGCGATTTTTAGGCGTAAAAAAAAGAACGCGCAGCAGGAAGAAATTGAAAATTTAAAAAAGCATATCGCAATCTTGGAACAATTAAACAGATGCGTTATTGCTGAAAAGGATCGAGTAAACAATGAGAACTTGATGTTCAAGCTGAATAATCAATTATTCAAGCTTGAGAAAAAGTTGACATTGAAATTGAAATGATGTTATATCCAGGATCTTTACATCCTGGATTTTTTTTGTTATCATAAAACTTATGCCTCGACAATATCCAATTGAAAAAATTAGAAACATCGGCATTATTGCCCACATAGACGCTGGCAAGACAACAGTCACCGAGCGAATTTTGTATTACACTGGCAAGACTCACAAAATCGGCGAAGTCCATACCGGGGACACGCAAATGGACTGGATGGAGCAAGAGCGCGAGCGCGGAATTACAATAACCTCGGCAGCCACAACCTGCATTTGGAAAGAACATCAGATTAATATTATTGATACACCCGGGCATATTGATTTTACTGCTGAAGTTCAGCGCTCCTTAAGGGTTTTAGACGCTGCAATTGTCGTTTTTGACGGCAAAATGGGCGTTGAGCCGCAGTCAGAAACAGTTTGGCATCAGGCTGACAACTTTAAAGTGCCAAGAATTTGCTTGATTAATAAAGTCAACTTATTGGGCGGCGATTTTTACAGAAGCCTTGAATCAATCCACGAACGGCTTACGGATAAAGCTTTTCCGATTTTTTTGCCTATTGGCTTTGGCGAAGAATTAAAAGGCATTGTTGATTTAATAGAGCAAAAAGCTTATGAATATGAAACAGAAGATGTCATGAATTTTAAAGAAACAGAGATTCCCGAAGACATGAAAGAGCTCGTTTTAAAATATCGCCAAGAAATGATTGAAAAAATCGTTGAAATTGACGATGTTCTGACAGAGAAATTTTTAGACAACAAAAAAATTTCAAACCAAGAAATTAAGCAGGCCTTGCGAAAAGGCGTTTGCCAGGGAGTTTTTTTTCCTGTTTTAGGCGGCGACGGCAGAAAAGCTGTGACTAAAATTTTATTAGATTGTATTGTTGAATATTTGCCTGAGCCGAGCGGCCAGGACGCAAAACCGTTTTCAGCTTTAGCTTTTAAGGTTGCGACTGACCCATATGTTGGCCAGCTTACTTATTTCAGGGTTTATGACGGCATTTTAAATGCTGGCGAGACTCTTTTAAACTCAACTCAAAAAAAGAGAATCCGCATTGGCCGGATTGTCAGAATGCACGCTGACCACAGAGAAGAAGTTAAAGAAGTTTATGCTGGCGGCATTGCCGCGGCAGTTGGGGTTAAAGATTTGACAACAGGAGACACGATTTGTGATCCGGCCCATCCTGTTATTCTTGAAAAGATTCAATTTCCAGAGCCGGTCATTTCAATTGCAGTTGAGCCAAAAACAAAAGCTGACCAAGAAAAACTTGCTATGGCTTTGAATCGTTTAGCCCAAGAAGACCCGACTTTTAAGATTAAGGGCGATCCAGAAACAGGCCAGACTTTAATTTCCGGCATGGGCGAATTGCATTTGGAAATTATTGTTGATAGAATGCGCCGCGAGTTTAATGTCTCGGCCAATGTTGGTAAACCGCGCGTTGCTTATAAAGAAACAGTTACCCAGATTGCTGAAGCTGAAGGCAAATATATTCGCCAGTCTGGCGGCCGCGGCCAATACGGCCATGTTTGGCTGAAAGTAGAGCCGTCAGAAAAATATGAATTTGTTAACGCGATTAAAGGCGGCGCTATTCCGCAAGAGTTTATTCCAGCAGTGAAAAAAGGCGTTAAAGAAGCTGTTGACAAAGGCATCATAGCTGGTTACCCAGTTGTTGATGTGAAAGCGACTTTGTATGATGGTTCTTTTCATCAAGTTGATTCTTCAGAAGCGGCTTTTAAAATCGCCGCGTCAATCGCTTTTCAAGCGGCGGCTAAAAGGGCCAAACCTGTTTTATTAGAGCCGATTATGAAGATTGAGGTTGTTGCTCCGCCGCAATTTTTAGGAGATGTTACAGGGGATTTGGCCGCGAAAAGAGCTCATATTGAAAATATAGAAGACAGGGCAAATATTAAAGTTATTGACGCGAAAGTGCCGCTTGCGTCTATGTTCGGCTATGCCACTCAAATTCGTTCTATTTCCCAGGGCCGCGCTTCTTTTACAATGGAATTTTCGCATTATGCCCAAGTGCCGGCAAATATCGCCGAAGAAATTATTGGGGGCAAGAAAGCTTAAAACAACATGTTTAAGAAAAAAACAATTATTTTTGATATGGACGGCGTGATTGTTGATGCTGAGCCATATCACTGCCAAGCTTGGATTGAAGCCTGTCGAGAAATCGGCATTAATATTGACGAAAAATTTTATTTTTCAAAAGTTTGCGGCAACCATAGCTTAACCAGCGCTAAAATGCTTTTAGAGCAATTTAACAAAAACAATGCGCCTGATGACTTAGTCGATAAAAAATCTTTTTATGCCCAAAAAATCATCAGCCTGGAAAAAATCAATGCTTTCCCCGGCGTTTTAGAGTTAGTCAATTTTTTTAACAAAAAAAAATACAGAATCGGGCTTGTTTCTTCAAGCTCTTATCCAATTATCAATACAATTTTAAGCAAGTTTAAAATAAAGTCCTGTTTTTCTCTGATCCACGGGCCAGAGCGAAGCAAACAGGGCAAGCCTGACCCAGAGCCTTATGTTTTAGCCGCAAAAATTTTATCAGTTGAACCATGGGATTGTGTGGTGTTAGAAGACTCAAAAAGCGGCGTTGTTTCGGCTAAAAGAGCCGGAGCTAAATGCATTGCTTATTTGAACGGCCACAATCGGGCTCAAGATCTGGGTTTAGCTGATCATATTACAAATTCTTTTTTTAAGATTAACGAGAGATTAATAAATAATCTATAAGAACCTCTCGCTTCGCTCGAGAACCTTTTAATTAATAAATTAATTATGAGCATTTTTCAAGAATACGATATTCGGGGAAGATATCCCGAAGAAATTAATAAAAAAGTTTGACAAACAACAAAATAGTTGATATATTAAAGATGCTAGTATTTGCTAGCGTTTTTTAGTTTAAACTTGTTCATTGAAAACAAAAGATAATTTAAAGTATTAAAGGTGTTTTTTTGTTTTTAGAATCAATTCACCAAGAATTCTTGACATATAGATTTACGCATGATAGCTTGGAAGTAGTTCTTTTTTGTTCTTTGAAAACTATACTAAATACCAGAAGAGTAAATTTTGGAAAAGGAGAGGATAGCAGTGAAAAAAATTTATGTTCAAGATATTAAAGAAAAAATTGCGCTTGGCACATCTGTTATGTTATTTGGATGGGCGAGAAATAAACGAGATCATGGCAGTATTGTCTTTATAGATGTCTGTGATTCTACTGGATCAATTCAGGCAATTGTAGATAAAGGCAAAGTCTCAGATGAAATTTATGGGATTGCCAAAAACATTATCCCAGAATCTTCTATGAGAGTTGTGGGCAATCTGCAAGTTGATGATTTTTTGGGCCACAATGCAAGAAGCATCGAGGTGCAAATAATAGATATTATCGGTGAGGCATCTTATAATCTTATTATGCCGCGACCACGGAGCGATTTTGATGTTTTTGACCCATTGATAGCCGATCATTTACTTCGGAATAGGCACCTTTATATTAGGAACGAGAACTTAGTGGCGGTGCTACGATTCAGGCATTCTTTGATGGGAATGTTACATCAGTGGTTTAGGACAAAAAATTTTGTAGAAATTACCGCTCCGATTTTGACACCATTGCCTCTCTATGATGACCATACTGCTTTAAGCTTAAATCTCGGAGAAGAAAAGATTTTTTTAACTCAGTGTGTCGCTTTCTATCTTGAGAGCGCATTGCCTGCTTTCGAAAAAGTGTATAATATCGGGCCAAGTTTTAGAGGCGAAGAAAGTAGGAGTAAGCGGCACTTGATGGAATATTGGCATGTGAAAGCCGAAATCGCTTTTGCCGATCTTGAAGATATTATCTCTTGCGTTGAAGAAATGCTGCGAGATGTTATTAGTGAGTGCAAAGAAAAATGTGGAAACGAAATGAAGATTTTAGGCGTAAATCTGCCCGAATCTGCACTTTCTGTTCCTTATCCTCGGATTAGCTATCGAGAAGCTATGTCAACATTAAAAACTCGGGGTATTGACTTTGAGTTAGGAAAAAGTTTATCATCTAAAGAAGAAGCTGTTTTGGCTTCTCAATTCGAGACGCCATTCTGGATTACCAATCTTCCTCGCAATATCGAGCCGTTTCCTTATGTAATTGATGCTTCGGATCCTTCTACCACTAAAACCGCTGATCTTATTGCGCCCGGAGAATTTGGGGAACTTCTGGGGGTAGCAGAGAAAATTACAAACCCTCTTGAACTTCAACAAAGATTAGAAGAAAAAGGCAAGGGTTCTGATGTTCGATACAAATGGTATTGTGAATTAAGAAGATATGGCTGTGTTCCTCATAGTGGATTTGGGATGGGGGTTGAAAGAGTTATCAGGTGGCTACTCAAACTCTCTCATGTCCGAGACACGATCCCGTTCCCAAGAATTTTTCGTCGCAAGGTTTATCCTTAATAATTATTAAAGGAGAGGATAGAAATGAAAAGGACACTAATAAGCAATCTGCCAAAGTGCATTGATCACGATGTAAAAATTCAGGGGTGGACTCAAACCATTCGTGATCAGAAGAAGATGCAATTTTTAATTTTAAGGGACCAAACTGGTTTAGTCCAAGTTACTCATGAGCGGGGAAGTAATGAGCAAATCGCTCAAACAATAACCCAACTTATTCTAGAATCAGCAGTAGAAGTTGAAGGCAAAGTAGTGACTAATCCAAAAGTCAAACTAGGGGGCATTGAAGTAATGTTGGAGAATTTCAAGGTAATAGGTCCAGCTGAAGAAGCTTTGCCTATAGATATCTTCAGTGAAAATTTACCTTCTTCAGAGAATCGACTGAACTGGCGTTTTTTGGATCTCCGTCGACCAGAGAATTTATTGATTTTCAAGATCCAAACAACAATTGAACAAGCAATGCGAAGCGTTTGGCAGAAAGAAGGGTTTATTGAAATCCATAGCCCAAAACTAATGGGTACTGCCAGTGAATCCGGCGGCGAATTATTTAAAGTAGAATACTTTGACAGAATAGCTTATCTGGCTCAATCTCCTCAATTCTATAAACAAATGGCTATGGCTGCTGGTTTTGAAAAAGTGTTTGAAATAGGACCAGTATTCAGGGCTAATCCTTCTTTCACCTCACGGCACGATACAGAATTTACTAGCATTGATATGGAAATGTCATGGATTGAATCGCATGAGGATATAATGGAATTTGAGGAGCGATGGTTAAAGTATGTGCTTCAAGCTGTCAAAGAGGATCATGGCGAAAGTATCTCTTCGGTCTTTGGGGTTGAAGTTAATATTCCAGAACTTCCATTTCCTCGGTTGACAATGGAAGAGGCCCTAGAAATACTCCTTAAAGAAAAGGACTACAAGCCGCCACATGAGACTAGGGGAGATCTTGATCCTCAAGGAGAACGGTTTTTGGCTGAATACATTAATGAACAATTTGATCATGAATTTCTCTTTGTCAAAGATTATCCTATATCAGCAAGACCTTTTTATCATATGAGGCATCAAGAAAAACCAGAGATTACTAAAAGCTTTGATTTGTTATGGAAGGGACTTGAGATAACAACCGGCGCACAGCGCGAGCACAGATATGATGTTCTGATTGAGCAAGCCAAAGAAAAAGGTTTGAGTCTTAAACCGCTTCAGTTTTATCTCGATTTTTTCAAATTTGGTTGTCCTCCTCATGGAGGACTCGGTTTCGGCCTAACAAGAATGCTGATGCTTCTTTTGGGAGTAGAAAATGTCCGCGAAGTAACTTTCTTGTACAGAGGGCCTAATAGACTAACGCCCTAAAAAAGGAGGTGATGGATTGTGCCGATCGCATTTGTTGACAGTGCATGGTGGGAAAAACCCGCTTATTGCGTTGAAGAAAAAGCAGAAGAATTAATCTCTAATGATTTTGGTGATAGAATAATGGTTTGGTCTGAAATGGCTAAATTTTTTCTTGAGAAAGGGATTCCCGGGGAGTATATTCGAGGTTATTGTGCAAATATACTCGGCGGATATCAAGATGTGCTTGATCTTTTTAACGCCGGAATAAGAGAATGTCTAGTTTCTGGCGATACTCCGATTATAAAAGCTAGCGAGTTTGATAGTTATATGCAGGAAACTCCGCAGATTGCTATCAAAGACCATCGGGTTTTAAATCCTGACTCTTCTCAAAGAAAGGTAGAAATTAGAGCTATCTTGCAAACGGCTTGGGATAGTTTTCAAGATAATACTTCTAAGAACATGAATGCCGAGACCGTATTTTCAAAATAACAGGTATGGTGCCTATACCCGATCAATCTGGCATAATTCTTATGCCGGATAAATAAAGGAGACAAACGGCATTTATTCAAAACTGCTTAAAGTAAATTGTTTTAAGCAGTTTTTTCTTTAAAACCCTTTACAAATCCAGTTGGGTGTGATAGGGTTAGGGTAAAGTAGTACATTGAAAAAAATTTAAAAATTACAATACAAAAGGAGATGAGAAGCAATGATAACATTGGTTGAGCATGGAAGCGAAAAGATAGGGAGAAGTGTGTTCACGACTCCAGCAACTGTTCTTGCCCATTTTGGAGAAGAACTATCTTACGCAGATATAGCAAATGGCTTATATTTATTTGAGCCAGAGGATCAAAAGAAAATTCTTGCCGGGATGAAACAAAAGCAATTGCAGTTCTGGAATAGTATTGATACAGTGGAGTATTACAGAGATACCCACTGGCAGCTTCCAGGCATGGAAGAACATGCTCTAAGGACACTCCAGTCTTTAACTGTACAAAACGGCAGTGTGGTCGTAGATTTAGGATGCGGTTGGGGTAGAGTAGCAGAACAATTACTAAAACTCAAGCTTGATTTTCAATATATTGGTTTTGATTTTTCTGACGAAATGCTCAAAACAGCTAGAAAACACATTCGAGAATTAGGCGATGGCAGAGTCTTGTTTTATAATCATGATCTAACGCAGGGAATTCCGCTTGGCGATAATTATACTGACCGCATTCTAGCAAATTGGGGAATAGTTTATTTTCCTCAAGATGAGCTAAAATTTGCCCTGTCTGAAGTCAATCGTGTGCTGAAGCCCGGTGGAATTTTTGTCTGCGCCGCAATAGTTGAAGGAGCAAGCTTTGTCTTACTAGCCATAAGATCTCTATTCTCACGACCAATCAAAAGCTTCAAAAAAAGAAAAGTTATCAAGAAAGGCATGAGATTTGGAGCGTGTATCAAAAAATTGTTCCCTCTTTATACAAAAGAGCAGTTATCGTTAATGATAACTGAAGCAGGACAATTGGAAATAATTGATATGTACCCAACGATTGCAGAGCGCAATATAAATATTGTCGCTCGGAAACCCGCATAACCAGGCTTGGTGATTAAATTTACCAAGCCTTTAATTTTTTGACATAAATTTTTACAAGAGTTATAATATATAAAATATGAATATTATAAATATATTTTTATTGATAATTGCAGCAGCGACATTTATTTTGTCGTTTTTTATTTCAGCAAGAAAGAAGAGAACCCCCCTTAATCTTTCTTTTGGTATATTAGTGGCGGTTGCTGGGCTTTGGCCATTAAGCATTGCTTTATTCAGAGAAGCTAATAATTTTTCTGGCGCTTTGTTTTGGGATAGAATAATTTATATTTGCGCTGTTTTAATTTCACCTGCTATTTTAGCGTTTTCCCATGTTTTAATTGAAGATGGATTTAAATTTAGATTCTGGAGATTTTTGGCATATATAAGCCCGGTTATTATTTTAATCCCCTTAATACTTTTTACTAATCTTTGGATTGAAAATATTAACTTAACCGAATGGGGCAATGAAGTTGAGTTAGGACCGATTTATTTTGTTTGGGTTGTTTGGTTTATTGCTTATATTATTTGGTCGTTTATAATTTTACTTAATAAATATAGAAAAAGTAGCGGCTTGCTTAAAACACAATTACGCTACATCTTTCTTTCGTTTGCTTTTCCAGCAATCGGCAGCCTTCCTTTTAATGTTATCGCGCCTTTATTTGGTAATTACAAGTTTATTTGGATTGGTCCTATTTTTATTATCGCAATGATTGCAATAATTGCTTATGCGGTGCTGAAATACCGCTTAATGGATATCCGTCTTTTACTAAAACGAAGTACTATTTATTTTACTGCTTTGGTTGTTGTTGTTTTTGCGATTGTTTTATTTATGCATGGTTTTATTAGTCCTTTGCTGGAAATTAAGCTTGGGTTAGGCCTGACCATTGCTGGCAGTATATCAGTTGTTATAGCCATTATTGTGTTTTCTTTTGTTCGATCAGCATGTCAATTTATTGCCGACAAACTTCTCTTCAAAAAAATCACTTCTTATCAAGAAGCACTCAAGAAAGTATCCAATGAGTTATTGAGAATTATTGACCTTGATAAACTAATTGATTTAGTTGTTTCTGTGACTAAAAACACAATGGGTCTTGATAAAGCAGGTGTGCTTTTGAAAGATGAACAGACAAAACAATATAAGATTGCCAAGATTATTGGCTTTCAGGCAGAAAACGGCATTTCTTTGGTAAAAGATAATTTTTTGACTGAATATCTGCAAAAAACTAAAAGACCAGTTGTTTATGAAGAACTAAAACTAATGATCAGAGATGCTAAAGATGAGCAAATCAGAAATGGCTTTGTTAAACTCAAAGACAATATGAAGCGCATTGAAGCAGTGCTCTGTTTGCCATTAATTGCTAAAGACAAGCTGGAAGGCATTATTGTCTTAGGCAGGAAATTGTCTCAAGATGCTTATTCCAAAGAAGACTTAGAGCTTTTGGAAATCCTAGCTAACCAAACCTCAATTGCCATAGAAAACGCTCGGCTTTATGACCAAGTCAGGGATTTAAGCCAGAATTTACAAACTAAAGTAGATGAGCAAACCCAAAGTCTTAAAGAGCTTCTGTCCATGAAAACAGAATTCTTAAACACGGTCTCGCATCAACTGCGCACTCCGACAACTATTTTCAGAAGTATGCTCTCAATGATAACTGAAGGCGATGTTTCTGGAAAGCAGAAAGAAGAATGGATCAAAGATTCTTATGGAGCCGCCAATAGATTATTAATTATTATTGAAAGCATTCTTGAGGCAAATACTTTTGAAGGCAAAACTCCGTCTTTTGATTTCAAACTTATTGATTTAGAAAAAGTTATCCAAGACGCAGTTAATATTTTTACTAATATTGCTGAGAAAAAACAAATTATTCTTGAATATCAAAGGCCTAAACAAGAACTGCCGCAAATAATGGCTGACGCGGGCTGGCTAAGATCAGCTTTTGTCAAACTAATAGACAATGCTATTTGGTACACCAGAGAAAATGGCCGAGTAATAGTCAAATGCCAAAGTTCAAACAACAAAGTCCAAATAATAGTCCAAGACACTGGCATTGGCTTAACGCAAGAAGACAAG
>JBDRLZ010000014.1:0-29278 GCA_043812555.1 bacterium | reverse complement strand
TAAAAAATTCTCAAGAGGCCGCGGCGGCAAAAGATTAAATGTCAATTCCACTGGCTTAGGCCTTTATATTGCCAAGAATATTGTTGAACTGCATAATGGAAGCATTGATGTTTATTCAGAAGGCAAAGACAAAGGCTCTGTTTTTACAATTAGCTTGCCGCTGATGCAGAAGATATAAATATGAGTATTTTTCAAGAATACGATATCCGGGGAAGATATCCCGAAGAAATCAATAAAAATATCGCTTTAAAAATTGTCAAAGCATTAAAAGCAAAAATTAAAACTTGATACGGGTATGAATTGCCTTTATATGAATTGCCTTTATCAAAAGAAAAAGGCCAGCTCGCGAACAAATTGAGTCTGGCCTAGTAAGAAATACATGCCTAATGGTGCTACGCCAGGAATTATGTGCGATTAAAGCCGCCAATAGACAATTTGTAAGAATTAAATTGCTTCTCGATTTTTATTGAAATTCCCAAAAGACTTCGATAGATAGATACAGCAGTATCAAGGTGTTCGGATATATGACTAACAGTAATACATGATCCATTAGCAAAAACCAGGAATGGCAATAATTGTTCAATGGCACTAATATCCATTGTATAGTCAGCATATCTGCCTGCTTGATATCTTTCATGAAGGGTATCTATGCTATCTCCCAACTTTCTATCCAAAGTCGTTCCATCATAGCCAAGGATAGTATTTTCATACTCAAGCACAATCGTTTCTGAAGCTCTATCCTTAACAGAAAACTTATGTAAAAGTCCACCTCTTTCCAATATTTGCAAAGGGCGAATACTTGAGGATGGAAAAATATTGATAGTAATCACACAAGGATAACTTTTCTTAATTGTCTCCATCTCCGTCTGGATTCCTAGTCGTTTCAGAAACCACCGAACTACATATCTGAAATGTTCGCATGGATATGATGAACCCCCGTTAATTTTTAAGGTGCTCATACCCTCTGTTAATGACAGAGCAAGTATTATTGGTTCCGCCTGGATTATGGCGCTTCCCATAGTTTTAATGACAAGCTCATATTCTCCACTTTTAGGGAATCGTTTGGGCGTGAAGCTAAGCTCAGACGAACCAACGCATACACCCTCTGTCTTCGCATCACAAAGCTTGGCTAGAGTTTCTACTACGCTTTTGTGATGTCCTGTGAGTCCCGGGTTATCTCTATTTTGCCTGATATTATATAGGTGCAATTCTTTTCCCAAAATTGCAGCTAGGCTAACTGCGATTCTAACCGTTTGCCCACTACCAAGATTGCTAGAGCCATCTATTGTCAACATTATTCAACACATCCTTTGCCTCTACGGACATTTATTATAGTCCTTGGATGTCGACTGTGAGAGTCTTAAGATCAATAATTGCCACAGTGCTTTCGCCAGTACTCCAACCACCTGTTTCACCAGGATTGAGTAGTAAGCCGCTGTCATTCTTGCGGACATCAAGTTTGTGTGTGTGTCCATAAACAACCACATCAAACACCTTGCCAAGGAATAATGATTCAGCTAACTCTGGATAATGCACTACGGCTATCTTGCGTCCGTCAAGCTCTACTCTGGCTAATACTGGGTATACTTCACCAATGCCTTTGAATTTAGCTGATAGACCAATCTGATCGCCATCGTTATTGCCGAAGACGGCGACAACTGGACAGTTGAGTGGCTGTAAAGCTTTAACACTAAACGGGGCGACAAAATCGCCAGCATGGATTACCATCTTCACTTCAGCATCATTGAATTTCTTTACAGCTTGCTCAATCTGTTTAAGATTGTCGTGCGTATCAGACATGACTCCGATTTTCATAGATTCCTCCATAATTCTAGTAAATACTTACTCATAATTTATTTTTGACATTTAGTAACCAAAGTAAAATAATAGAGGTGCCGCTAAATCATAAAATGCTAATAGCGGCACCTTTTGATTTCATCCTTGCTGAAGGATAAGTTTCATAACCCCCCTCGGATCACCAGAGGCGAAGAAGAAATCACCAATATGTTGCGAAAATACATCCACAAACTTAGAGCGCTTTGTCATTAAGACTTGCGTATCTAAGCTAGGAACAGGCAAAACATAATGCACCCGTGATATCATCCTAATACGTTCAGTCAGATTTTCGTAGAGTCGGCAGTATGTTTCAGGACAGTTCTTCAATTTTACTAGTTGCGAAGGTGCGTCTAAGATTATCTGGGGAAAAATAATCTTTGCCTGTTGTACACTAATTTCGTTATAATCTGGCTGAAGTCCGGATAAGTCAACCTCAACTTTGTCTCGATTCGAATCTATCTTGAGAGAAGGCAAAGCTAATAGAAGTTCTGGGAAACTCTCTAATGTCTTGCGATATATGGGTATATCCAAGGAACCAACATATAATTGCCATTCCCCAAAGCTTTAATCGAAACCAAATCGTTGCTAATTGGTCGCAAGCCGGCTGCGATTCCTGCTAATACCATAGTAGTTTTACCTGTGCCTTGTGTACCGCAAAATATTAGTAGGCGATCCTTGGATTCCTCAAATAATGCGCTTGCATGGAAGCTGTAAATCCCACAGACTCGCTCTATGGTGCTTAAACAAAAACCGTAAACAAGATAGCGATCTATCGAGTGTCTTGCTCCGTATATCTGCTCAAGCTCTAGGAAATTGCCAGCAGCAACGAAGTTATTGCCATGCAATCTAAAATCAGGTTCACACTTAGCATCTATGATATAGCATACTGCATCAAGTTCTTTGCTAAAGTCGATAACTTTAGTATGACGTACTCCAAACTTACTCTGCAATTGGGAGTTGGCTATAAAACGGTCAACATTCGAGACGATACCAATTTTGGCTCCAAGCAGATCATATGCTTTCATATTTCTACTTATGGCCTCCTTCTCTATCGAGGACATATAGAAATCAAGTATTGCATCACTAGACAGAGCAGGATCTTCATTCAACCAACGAACTGAGTGTGCATTGAGTGAATTTTTTACTTCTTCAGGAATCCTGTTTGGATTCATGACTGTACCTCCTAATTTACGAGCGTTCTTGTCAAAAAACTAACTATTCCACTATTTCTATCTTAGCACAAGCAAAAATCTTGTCAACCCCCCGTCATATGGGCAACCATTACCCCGAAGCCCATAGGCTAGAAGAATTTTGAAAAAGAAAAGACTAGGCATAGGCGGATTACCCACTAATCCGCTTTTTTTCTTTGATAAAATCTTGTAAGCTGGATTTATCTTGAGAATATTGCTAAGATTAAATCATGAAAAAAATGCTAAAAGTCAAACCATTTCAAGAAACATTGCACGCCAGCATGTGCGGACCAGCGTCACTAAAAATAGTTTTAAGCTATTATGGCATTGAAAAATCAGAACAAGAAATAGCCAAGCTTTGCCAGAACGATAAAGATCTGGGAGTTAATGACAAGAAAATCAAAAAGGCGGCAGAGCAATTTGGATTCAAAGTTATTATCAAAAACAATAGCAGTTTTAGCGACATTGCAAAGTGGCTGGACAAGAAAGTGCCTGTAGTTGTTAATTGGTTTACAAAAGGCAGAAAAGATTATTCTGATTCTGAAGTTGCCGATGGGCATTATTCAGTTGTGGCTGGATTAGATGAGCAATTTATTTATTTGCAAGATCCAGAAATAGGCAAAATTAGAAAATTAAAAAAACAAGACTTTATGAGGGTGTGGTTTGATTTCAGGGGTGATTATGTCAAACCAAGCGAGCTGATAATAAGGCAGATAATAGCGATTTATAGATAGTATATTGCTTTTGTGATATAATACTTTTACGATTAGTTTGCCGCTAGAATTAAAATAAACAGATGAAGCAAAAAATTTTCATTGGCCTAGCTTGGCCATATGTTAACGGCGACTTGCATATTGGGCATTTAGCCGGCTATTTACTGCCAGCTGATATTTTCGCCCGGTTTCATCGCTTTTTAGGCAATGATGTTTTAATGGTTTCCGGTTCTGATTGTTTTGGCACACCAATAACCCTAGAAGCGGAAAAGCGAAAAATTTTTCCCAAGCAAGTTGTTCAGGAATATCATCCTAAGTTTCTTAAATTATTTAAGCAAGCCAATATTAAGTTTGATCTTTATACCAGAACAGATACTAAAAATCATCAAAAGGTTGTTCAAGATTTTTTTCTAAAACTTTTTGGAAAAGGCTTTATTTTTAAAGACAAAACCGAGCAGTATTATTCTCAAGCTGAAAAAAAATTCTTACCGGACAGATATGTTGAAGGCACTTGCCCGATTTGCCGTTTTAAACAAGCGCGAAGCGACCAGTGCGAAAAATGCAATACTCTTTTGAAAGAAGGCGAATTAATAAATCCAAAAAGCAAGTTAAGCCAAGCGCCGGTTGAGCTCAAGCAAACCGAACATTATTTTTTTGATTGGCCAAAACTGCAAAAATTTCTTGAAAAATATATCAAGTCAAAAACAAACTGGCGAGAATGGGTTTATAAAGAAACTTTTAATTGGCTTAAAAAAGGACTTAAGCCAAGAGCAATTACCCGAGACATAACATGGGGCGTTGAGATTCCAAAAAATAAAATTCCCAAAAAACTGCAAATAGAGAATATCAAAAATAAAAGAATTTATGTTTGGTTTGAAGCAGTAATCGGTTATTTATCAGGCTCAATTGAATGGGCTGAAAAAACTAACAAAAACTGGCGCGATTTTTGGTATAATACACAGGCCAAGCATTTTTATTTTATGGGCAAAGACAATTTGATTTTTCATACTCTTTTTTGGCCGGGACAGCTTTATGCTTATGATAAAAAGATTAACCTGCCTGATTTTCCGGCAATTAATCAATTTTTGACTTTAGAAAATCAAAAGTTTTCTAAAAGCCGCGGCATTTATATTGACAGCTCTGATTTTGTTGAAAAATACGGCTCTGACGCAGTCAGGTTTTATCTTTGTGCAATTATGCCGGAAAAAGCTGATGCTGATTTTACTTGGCAGGATTTTATAAGCAAAAACAACAATATTTTAATCGGCAATTTGGGCAATTTTATTAATAGATCTTTAACCCTGGCTAAAAATTTAAACTTTAAAAATAATCTTAATCTTAATTTAAAAATAGAAAAAAAGGTCAGCCAGAGCTTAAGCCAGGCAAAAGTCGCTTTGGGAAACTGCCAGTTTCGCAAATATCTTGAGACAATACTGGATCTTTCTGATTTTGGCAATAAATATATTGCTCAAAAAAAACCATGGGCGCTGAAAAACAATAAACAAGTAATCTTTAATTGCGGCTTTATTGTTTTGGCTCTTTGCGCTTTAATTAAGCCTTTAATGCCCAACGCCTATAAAAATTTATCTTCTATGCTTAACCTGAAAATTGATTTTTGGCCGGAAATCAAAATACTCAAAAAACTTGTTTATAAAATTAAGATTAAACAGAATAAGCCGTTATTTAAAAAGATTCCTTGACAAATAAAGCCTTTCTGAATTATACTAAATCTTGATGTTTTTGAATATTATCCAAATTGTTATTTGTTTATTATTAATCAGCGCGATTCTGCTCCAGCAAAGAGGAACCGGCTTGGGATCTGCGTTTGGCAGCGAAGGAGGGGTTTATCGCACTAAACGCGGTTTTGAAAAAACCATCTTTATTGCTACAATAATTCTGGCTGTTTTCTTCATATGCAGTGCCTTTATAAGATTATTGATTCATTAAACAAAAAAGAGCGGACGATTGTTTTGGGCCTTGTCGGGCTTATTATTATTTGTTTTGTTTCTATTTTTGTAAAACCCAATCAGGTTTATGTTGAAGGCATCATTGGCTCGCCTCGCTATATTAATCCTGTTCTAGCTCAAAATAATGATGTTGATTTAGATTTGACTGAATTAATCTTTAGTTCGCTCATTTCTGATTTAACTGAAAATTACGAAATCTCTGATAACCAGCAAGAATATACTTTGTTTCTCAAAAAAGATTTAAAGTGGCATGATAGCAAGCCAATTACAGCTGATGATATTATGTTTACGATCCAGATTATTCAAGATCCTGTTTATCAGTCTCCTTTGAGAATTAATTTCCAGGGCGTTGGCATTGAAAAAATTGACGAATGCACTGTTAAGTTTATTCTTAAAGATGTTTATGCGCCGTTTTTAGCCAGTCTGGATATTGGCATTTTGCCAAAACATATTTGGCAAGAGATTAGTCCGCAAAGTTTTGCTTTAGCCGAAGCAAATATCAAACCGATCGGCAGCGGTTCTTACAAATTTAAAAATTTAGAAAAAGGCAAAAACGGAGGAATTAAATCAATAAACTTAGAAACAGCTGATTCTAGCATCTCGATTAAAAACATTATTTTAAAGTTCTATCCAAACGAAGAAGCGCTGATTGACGCATTTTTAGCCCGCCAGGTCGACGGCTTAAGCTATGTTTCGCCCAAAAATTTAGAAAAAATCAATAATAACACTAATATTTATAAAATAACTATTCCACGATATTTTGCTGTATTTTTTAATCTGGATAAAATAAAAGATTTAAAAACTAGACAAAGCCTAGCCGCAGTTGTTGATAAGCAAAAAATAATCGATCAGGTGCTTTTGGGCCAAGGGCAGAAAGCCGGGCCGGAATATGATTTTGAAAAAACTAACATAAATTTATCTTTTAATCTAATAACAACAAGCTGGCCCGAATTAGTCCAAACAGCTGAAATTTTGAAACAGGAATGGCAAGAAGCCGGCGCTGAAGTTGAGATACAAATCATTGAATCAAACTCTATACAAAATGATTATATAAGACCGAGAAATTACGATGCTCTGCTTTTTGGCGAAGTTTTAAGCGCTGACCCGGACCCATTTGCTTTTTGGCACTCTTCGCAGAAAAAAGATCCGGGCTTGAATTTATCAGTTTATGACAATCCAAAAGCAGATAAGCTTTTGGTAGACGCAAGGCAGACTCTAGATTCAGAAAAACGAGCTGAACTTTACAAACAATTTGAAGAATTATTAAAACAAGATTTGCCAGCAATATTTTTATATAATTCAACCTGTCTTTATGCTGTCTCAAAAAAAGTTCATGGCATTGAGCTTGATAAAATTGCTTTGCCGAGCAAGCGATTTGAAAACATAGAACAATGGTCTATCAGGTAAGAAAACTAAAAGACATATCTGATGTTTTATATGATCAAGAGTGGGCTAAAACAGCTGACCCTAATTTAGTGCTCTATGAGATGCAGCGAGAAACAGAAATAAAAAATAATATGCGCTATGATATTACTATTATTCCGGCAAAAATGCTTGGCAAAGAATTTATCAAAACAAAAGGCCATTCGCATCCAGAACAAGAAGAATATCAGGTTTTAGAAGGCAAAGCAATATTTTTACTAGGGGCAAAAGCGATTCGCGCTAAAGCCGGTGATAAAGTTGTTATTCCGGCCAATTGTCCTCATGTGACAATCAATCCCTCAAAAACCCAAGCTCTCAAATTAGCCAATTGGATTAGTAAAGATTCACAAGGCGATTATAGCGAGTTTGTTAAAAAACAAGGAGCATGCTATTTTTACACTATAGACGGCTGGATTAAAAATAAAAATTACGCCGAAGTGGCGGAATTGGAATACGCGTAGCGTTCAGAACGCTATGAGCTTTGCTCTTGAGGGTTCGAGTCCCTCCTTCGGCACTTAATAAAAATAATTAATAACTTTTTATGACACAACAAAATAAATTACGCGTTATCCCCTTGGGCGGGCTTGAAGAAGTCGGCCGCAATATGACAGTTTTTGAATATAATCAAGAGATCTTAATTATTGACATGGGTCTGCAATTTCCAGAAGAAGATATGCCAGGCATTGATTATATTATTCCCAATATTGATTATCTGCGCGATAAAACAAAAAATATCAAAGGCATAATCATTACTCATGGCCACTATGACCATATTGGCGCTATCCCTCATCTAATGGCTGATTTAGGCAATCCGCCAATTTATACAATGCCTTTGACTCGGGGCATAATTTTAAAACGACAGGAAGATTTCTCCGGCGCGCCGAAATTAAATATTCAGTTGATAAAAAAAGACGATAAAATAAAATTAGGCAGTTTTGAAATTAGTTTTTTTCATGTTAATCATAATATTCCAGATGGCTTTGGCACAATAATTAAAACTCCAGAAGGCATTGTTGTCCATACTGGCGATTTTAAATTTGATCATTCGCCAATTGCTGACCAGCCGGTTGATATTGCCAGTATTGCTGAATTAGGCAAGCAAAATGTTTTGCTTTTGATGTCTGACTCAACTGGCGCTGAAAGCCCGGGCTATTCTATTTCAGAAAAGACCATTCAGGATAATTTGGAAGAAATTTTTAAAAAAGCAAGCGGTCGAATTATTGCGGTTACTTTTGCTTCGCTGATTTCGCGCGTCCAGGAAATTATTAATTTAACTGAAAAATATAACCGCAAGCTAGTTATTGACGGGTATAGCATGCGCATGAATGTTGAAATTGCCAAAGAACTTGGCTATTTGAAAATTAAAAAATTTACCAGGATTAAAGCCAAAGACGCTGGTAATTTTCCAGACAGTAAAGTTGTTATTATGGCAACTGGCGCTCAAGGCGAAGGCAACGCGGTTTTGATGCGCATGGTTACTCGCGAACATCAGTGCTTAAAAATTCATCCCGGGGACACAGTTGTTTTTTATTCTTCTGTTGTTCCTGGCAACGAAAGAACTGTTCAGGGTCTTAAAGATACTCTTTATCGCCAAGGCGCTAAGGTGGTTCATTATGGCATGATGGATATTCATACTGGCGGGCATGCGCATCAGGAGGATTTAAAAATGATGATTAATTTAGTTAAGCCAAAATATTTTATGCCAATTCACGGTTCACATTATATGCTTCGGCTCCATGCCGAACTTGCTGAATCAATCGGCATTCCAGCAAAAAATATTATTATTTCTGATAATGGCCAATTTATAGAGTTTTCAAAATCAAATTTGCAGATTGCCAAGGATAAAGCGCCGACAAATTATGTTATGATTGATGGTTTGGGTGTTGGCGATGTTGGCAATGTTGTTTTGCGCGATAGGCAGATGATGGCTCAAGACGGGATGTTTACTATTATAGTTATGATTGATTCAGAAAGCGGCCGCTTGCGCAAGAACCCGCAGATTATTTCCCGCGGCTTTATTTATATGAAAGAATCGCAGGATTTGATTGACCAGACTCGGGCTAAAATTAAAGAGATTGTTAATAAAAAAACAACGCCGGAAGGCACTTTAAATCCGGTTTATGTTCAGCGCGCTTTACGCGACGAAATCGGCGAGTTTCTCTTTCGAAAAACCGAAAGACGGCCAATGATTTTGCCGTTAGTTGTTGAGGTTTAGAGCTGGATTAAAGCTAAAAATTTTAGCTCATCCACTACGCGATCAAGCCGCTCAGGAATTAAAAAGAGCAAGAAAAGTACCAAAAAACTATGCGGAATTGAAAGAATATTCAGGAGAGTTATGTGATCCTAAAATCAAAGAAATCGCAGAAAAAATGAAACATGATATCTTGGGCAGGATATTCAAAACTTTAGGATATAAAGAACTAGAGACAACTTTAGCTAAGCGTCTTGAAAGCGAAAAAAAACAGCGGATTGAAAGCTCTTATGAGAATTTTGAAGAAAAACTTTATAATATTTTACGCAGATGTCCACTAAGCGAAGAAGAACAAAAAAAATATCTTTCAGAAGAAGCAATGACGACTATGGATCTCGAGGATTATCTGGTTTTATTAAAACGACTATCAGGAAATTATTTAACTCATGTAACCCGGTATGGCGTTAGGGAGCAAACATTTATGTTTCATCATGCAGGAGAGGGCAATTTTTTAACCTCTTTTACTGATGTTCTTAAAGAAAAAAAGTTACATTCCTTTTTCACTAATATAATCAACGAAGCGCCATTTTTAACCTCAGTTATTCAAGAAAAAATTGACTATTGTCTAAATAACTCGGATCTGCGAGGCGAACAATTGGTTAATGAAATATTTGATGATTTTGTGCGCGAAGAAAAACATGGAGCAACCGCTGCTGATAAAAGTTCAGTGCACTTTGCTCTTAATGACATAGCCGCGAGCTGCTATGGCGCTGAAAAAGGATATGACTTTTATTTTTATTACCCAGCAGAATTTATTGCCCATAATTACTATACTTATATAAAAAAAGGAGGCGATTTAACATATGACGAATGGAGGCGGTGGAGTGAATATGATCAACATAATGACGTAGCCATATGGAATAAGGGCAAAGGAATACCAATTGATGCTGGCCTAGTCTGCGTTCCGGCTGATATTATGGTGGATAGAGAAACTGGCTCACAGTATAAATTACTTAATGGTGAACCGGTGATTGAGAAAGTAGATGAAAATGGCAAAAAGCATTTCGCCCTAGCTGAAAATCCTATACGGAGTCAGGAATTTTGGGAAGAGCATTTTAATAAACATCCGGGCCAAAGACCTTCGAAAATGATCTATTATCATTCTCCCTTTCGAACCTATGCTTTTTATCCTCCGCATAAGACATATAAAGAACTATTAACAAAGCAACAGTTTCATACAGCCGCCGATCTACCGAGTTATGAAGAATATATTAAATATATATATGGGCAATTTAAAGATAAAATTCGAGAATTAATAATTCTAGCCGAAAAGAAATGTAATGACTAATCCCAAAAAAACCCAGCGCCGTCTAATGATCCTGCCGCTGGTGGTTGAGGTGTAAATTAAAATCTATTTAGGTACTTTTTCACAGATACCGCTTATGCATTCAGCAATAAAATTGTCATTTATAAGTTGCACGGCGCACATTGGAGCAAAACCATAGGTGGGCAAGGGTTCGCAATTTTTTTCTTTCAAGTCTAAAAACGATCTTGCATTTACAGCAATATACTTATTAAGAGAGTAATCAATCGGATCGCAAATACCTGCCCATCCACAGCCAAAACCTAAGTCCTGGTTAATTAGTATGCATTCTTGGCTCGTATTGCAATTTAAAGATACTTTTTGTTGATTAATCTCAATAGTGTTATCTAGTTGCACCTCTTTTGTTGCCGGCCTTTGCAACGCCCAAACACTAACGCCCAAAGCCCCTAAAACTATAATCCCTAAAATTAGATAAACTATTTTTTGATTCATGATTTCACCTCCGTTCTATTTATTACTGATAAATGCTGTGTGTTCCAATCGCATGAAAATAAATCGTGCTTTTATTATCGTCAAATTCAAAAATAATTCTGTATTTATAGCCAATAGAAAACGAATAAAAATCTCTTAGCTTCCCGTGCAATTTATGAGTTTTTAATCGTGCGTCAAAAGGATCTTTGCGAAAAACTTTTTCTTGTTTTTCAGCAATGTCTTTAATTTTATTAGGCAGTTTTTTATATTCGCGGTCAAATTTTGGAGAATAGATAATCTGCATAAATTACCGCAAATCTTTTAAAGATTTAAGCACTTTGCCCTTGCCAGCTTTTATTTCTTCTCTGCTTTGCTCGAGTTCAACCAAAAGCTTGCCTTCCATCCAAGAACGCAAAAGAGAACGAAAAAACTCGCTGACGCTGACAAATCCTTCTTTTTTAACGGCTAATTTAACTTCTTGCGTCATAGTGCTTGGCAAAGAGATGTTAACTACACTGCGCATATTTTTAAGTTAATTGTAATATTTTATATTACAGCAATATCCAACCGTTTGTCAATAGCGGCTAATAATTTTGCCGTTGGTTGTTGATTTCTGTGAATATGCTATAATTAAGTCATGACAATTATCGGCATAGATCCGGGCACTGCCTCGACTGGATGGGGCATTATACAAAAAAAGCAATTAATAAACTGCGGTTTAATTAAAACCAAGCCAGACCAGGCCATGGGCCACAGATTAGATATTATCTGCCAAGAGCTATTTGCTGTTTTAAAAAAATATCAGCCAGATTATGCCGCTGTAGAAACCATCTTTTTTTTCAGAAATTGCAAAAGCGTCTTGAAAGTCAGCCAAGCTCTTGGTATAATATTTTATACACTTAATAAAGCAAAAATTCCGGTTTTTGAATACACGCCGCTTCAAGTTAAGCAGAAGCTAAGCGGCTATGGCAGAACAGATAAAAGCGAAATACAAAAATTAGTTCGAAAATATTTAAAATTAAAAGAATTGCCAAAACCAAAGCATGCCTCTGATGCCTTGGCAATAGCAATTTGCCATCAATGTTCAGCTTAATTTCATATGTTATTCAAAGGGGAATTCCTCAAGAGACCATTGTCTTAATTTTAATTCTGCCAATAATCGCTACTGTCATAGCTTTTGTTCGTCAGATTATTGGTTGGAAAGCTTTTGGTATTTACACGCCTCTAATTTCTGCTTTTGCTTTTTGGGCAATCGGCTTAAAATACGGGTTGATAGTTTTTGCCGTTGTTTTATTAACAGGCATTTTACTGCGCTATTTAATCAAACACTTGAGGCTCCTTTATTTGCCGCGCATTGCCATTGTTCTAACCGGAGTTGCTTTGTCAATTTTTATACTGCTTTTTATAGTTGCTGTTTTGGGGCAGAACGGTCTGCTTAAAACCTCTATTTTCCCAATTCTAATTATTATCAGCCTTTTGGAAGAATTTATCGGCGCTCAAACAAAGAAAGGCCTTAAGCCGGCTATAGTTATGTCCATAGAAACTGTTTTTCTTTCTATTATTTGTTATTATTTAATTATTTGGTCTTGGCTGCAAAATATTCTATTAAACTATCCTTGGCTTATATTTTTAACTGTAATTTTTAATATTGCTTTAGGCAAATGGACAGGCCTGCGTTTAAGCGAATATTTTAGATTTAGTCAAGTCATCAAACATGTTGGACTTTCTAAAAAAAAGTAGTAATATCCTAGGGATAAATGCTCGCAATCTTTCTTATATTCGGCCGTCTAATCCGCAGTCATCGGTTCAGCTGGCTGACAATAAACTGAAGACTAAAAAGATTTTAAAACGAGCCGGGGCTCCGGTTGCGTCAACTTTTGGAATTATTCGCAGCCATAAAGATTTAGCAAGCTTTAATTGGAACAAACTGCCTGATAGTTTTGCTTTAAAGCCAAACAGGGGCATTGGCGGAGAAGGTATTTTAATTGTTTACGGCCGCAAAAAAAACAATAATTGGGTTAAGGCTGATAAGAGTGAGGTTTCAATTAAAGATCTGCAAAACCATATTCGCAATATCTTAGACGGCAATTTTTCTCTTTTTAATATTCCTGACATTGCTTTTTTTGAAGGGAGAATAAAAATTTTAAAATTATTTAAGCCGTATTCTTATCGCGGCATTCCTGATATACGCATCATTGTTTATAACGGCGTTCCAGTAATGGCTATGTTAAGAATTCCAACCAGAGAGTCCGGCGGCAAAGCTAATCTTCAACAGGGTGGTATTGGCGCAGGAATTGATATGGCGTCTGGGGTTACAACAACATCAATTTTAGGCAAAAAAAGAATTGTAGAGTATGTGCCGGGCACGCGCTTGCTTCTTTCAGGGATTAAAATCCCGTATTGGACTGAAATTCTTAAATTATCAGTTAAAGCGCAAAAAGTTAGTAATTTGGGCTATCTTGGGGCTGACATTGCCATTGATCGCGAAAAAGGCCCTGTTTTTTTTGAGTTAAACGCCAGACCAGGCCTTTCTATTCAAATTGCTAATTTAACTTCTTTAAAAGACAGGCTTGAGAGAATTAAGGGCTTAGAAATAAAAACAATTAAAAGGGGAGTGCGTATTGCTCAAGATTTGTTTGGCGGCGAAATTGAGGAAGAAGTAGAAGACACAACCGGCAAAAATGTTATTGGTATTAATGAAGAAGTTGAGATAATTGATAAGCAGGGAATTTCCCATAAAATTTTGGCTAAAATTGATACTGGCGCTTTCAGAACAACGATTTGCCAGACCATAGCTGAACAATTTGGCATTGACAAAATTGTTGATTATAAAAAGGTTAGGAGCGCTTTGGGCACTGAGAAAAGGTCGATTATTGAGTTTTCTTTTGTTTTAGACAAATATCCGGTCAGTACGCAGGCATTTATTGCTGACAGAGAAAAACTCAAATATGATATGATTATTGGCCGGCGGGATTTAAAGCGCTTTTTGGTTGACCCGGACAAAAAGATTTTTATGACAGACGAAACAAAACAGAAACATGAACTAAGAAGCTTAAAAAAAAGATTAAGAAAAAAGTTGAAGCTTAAAAAAAGCATTTACAAAATACTTAATACCTGATATCTTGATTAATATGGCTAAAGAAGAGAAAAAATTTAAAGAAATCAAGTCTGGACAAATTGTTCGAGTTCACTGGAAACTCAAAGAAGATAAAAAAGAAAGAATTCAGGTTTTTGAGGGTTTAATTATTGCCAGAAAACATGGCTTTGAGCCAGGCGCAACAATAACTGTTCGGGCTGAAAAAGCTGGTTTTGGCATTGAAAGAATCTTTCCGATTCATTCGCCATTGATTGATAAAATTGAAATAATAAAGCAAACCAAAGTCAGGCGGGCAAAGCTATATTATTTGCGCCATAAGCGTAAATAAAAAGGTTCTTGAGCGAAGCGAAAGGTTCTTATTATGTTAGAAAAAAGAAATAATAAGCGGATATGGCGGAATTGGCATACGCGGCAGCTTGAGGAGCTGTGCCTTATAGGCGTGTGGGTTCGAGTCCCACTATCCGCACCAGTCCTAGCTTTAAGTAGTTATCTTTATTGCTTTGCCCAAAATTAAGGCTTGGGCGATTTTTTGGCGGCCGCTTGCTAAAATTCTCTGCAAAGTGCTTTGCGAGACTTTTATTTTTTTTGCGGCTTCTGCTTGCTCTAAATTTTTATAATCGCAAAGCCGAATTGCTTCAAGCTCGTCAATATCCAAAGCAACCTCTTCTAAAAAGCGAAGAGGTATGCCTTGGGGTTTGAAATAAATTGCATGAGGACTGAACCTCACACAACGCGGTTTAGGCGGCCTTGGCATTTTCTAGTTCTTTAATCTCTTCTTCAAGAGCTTTTTTTTCTTGCTTAAGCATTTCAAGATAATCTTTCTTAGATACTCTTGGTCCGTAATACGGGCAATATCCGCCAGACATTCTTCCTCTAAAGCCAGCGCCGGGCCCGTTGCCCCATAATGGTCCTGTTCCGTCTCTAAATGGCATATTTTTATTTTTTCTAGAATTAATTATGCCGACCTTTGTTTTGCATTATAATTCAAAACTATTATTTTGTCAATGTTAGCTGTGGATAAACTTTTATGTTTGCAAAACTCCTTTATTATTTTATTTAGGTCAAAGAATATTTCTTCGCATTCTTCATCAGCGTCCTGCACAGCGAGCCTACTCAAAAACCGCTTTATTTTAGGCGGTTTTGTGATGTTGACAGTCAAAAATGCCTGACGACCCACATAGATCCTGCCAAAGCAATAAGCCTGACAATAACAATAGCGATGGATTTGGCTATTGTGCTCCAGTCACAATCTCGAGCATTTTTTAAGACATCGCCTATGTCTTCGCTGTTATTGTTTAAACATTTTGTTTTCATATTTATTTTTTAATTCTTTATAATAAGTTTAGAAAATCTAAAAAATTCCTGTAATTGGTTTTTAGCCCCCCTTTGCAAAACAAAAAATGGCTTATTTTAGCCATTTGTAAAAAAGTTATTAACACCAACTAAAGGAATTAAGGACAAGCCAAAAGTTAATCAATAAATTTTATATTATATTTATTTCTGTTGAGCTTATACCCCCCAGTAGGCACACGCACTATTAAGTTGTCTTTAAGATTAAGAGTGCTTTTAAAATTATTATTTATCTCTTTTATTTCTTTGTTTAATTGAGAGAGGCTGGGATAGCACAAGGTCTTTATCAATGATCTGCCTAGCTTTTTGTTATCTTTTAATAGCCATAATAAACGGCTTCTTTTGCCCCTTATCGGGTAGTTTGGTTGTTTTAGTTTGTTGTTTGTGTAAATACCATTTTCTTTATCTATAAAAATTTCTTTATCTTTTGTTTCAGTTGGGAACGGAATATTTTCGTTGGTTTGGTTTTTGACTTTTCTCAATCCTTCCAGTCTTCTATCTATTTCGTTTTTAAGATTCTGCAATAAGTTTTGAGCTTGTTGACTCGGCTTAGCGCTTGTTAATTCACCATCAAAAGCCCTAAAATTGCACAAGGTTATGCCTCCGGGAAGTGCGGATTTCTCCTTAACGAAACTAATGTCTATATTGTTAAGATTGGCTCTTTCTATAATTTTAATAGTATTCTCCCATTCTTTATATTTATTGAAAACGGCTGCTATTGCAGCATGGTTTCCCAAATAAGGATTGACTTCAATTTCAACTACTTTATTCTTAATCTCAATGCCTTTTGTAATAAACCTGTCTATCAGCTTGTGAAATTCTTTTGGATCTTGTAGCGGCTTATCGATATCCTTTTCAATATTTAAAAGCAGTCTTTCTGTATAAGAAATTGTTTGTTCAATGTCAAATTTCTCTTCCGGTGTCATAGTAATTTATTATAATTATCATTGTAATATTGCTATATTTTACCTTATTTCTAGCCGCTTTTCAAGCCCCAGTCTTGGCAATTTTCTATTTTAGTGTTATCATAAAATTGACTTAAAAATCAGACTTAAAAGTCGTGCCTAAACCAGCTTTGCTGGCATGGCATCAAAAACCCATTGAAGATAATATGCTCGTCGTCAGAGCACTCTTCAATGGGTTATATCCCGAAAGGGGTATAGGTGGCGTAAGTCATCGCTGGCGGCGAGTTTTTGTATTCCGCCAGATAAAAACAGAAATGAATATTACAATGAATCAGCAAACCAACAAACTTTGGAAACTTAATAAGCTTATTTGCGGTGATAATTTAGACGAGCTTCCAAAATTACCCAAAGAAAGCGTTGATTTAATTTATATTGACCCGCCATTTTTTACCCATAAACAATATGAGGTAGTATGGGACGATGATGCAGAAGTCAGAAGCTACAAGGATAGGTGGGAAGGCGGGATAGAGCATTTTATTAGCTGGCTCAAGCCAAGAGTTCAGTTAATGTATGAAGTTTTAAAACCAACTGGCTCTTTTTATATTCACTGCGACTGGCACGCTAACGCTCATATCAGAATTATGCTTGATGAGATTTTTGGCGCAGAGAATTTTCAAAACGAAATTATCTGGGCTTATAGAACCGGCGGTGCAACAAAAAAACGCTGGAGCAGAAAACACGACACTATTTATTTTTATACCAAATCCGACAAATACACTTTTAATTTAACAAAAGAAAGAATTTATTATGAGAAGCCATTTTTTACTTCTGCAAAAGACAAAGAAGGACGGTGGTATGCTGATGTTTTGCCTGTTGATGTCTGGGAGATACCGGCAGTTATCAATGTCTCAAAAGAGCGAGTAGGTTATCCAACCCAGAAGCCAGAAAAACTTTTAGGAAAAATAATTAAAGCATCATCAAACAAAGGCGATTTGGTGGCTGACTTTTTCTGTGGCTGTGGCACAGCAATAGCCGTAGCCCAACAATTAGGCAGACGCTGGATAGGCATTGATATCTCGCCGACAGCAATTAGAGTAATACAAAAGCGACTAGGCAAAGGAAAAGATAAGACTTTAGGAGCGAGAGAAACTTTTGATTACGAAGTTATTGGTATGCCGACAACAACAGAAGAGGTCAAAAGACTAGCGCCTTTTGAATTCCAAAACTGGGTTGTCATAGATAAAATGAGAGCTCATTTGAGCAGAAAAAAAGTTGGTGATATGGGCCTAGATGGTTATTATACTAAAAGTATTTTTACCGAACCGGCCGGCATTCAAGTCAAGCAATCTGATAAAGTCGGCCGCAATGTTGTTGATAATTTTGAAACCGCACTTAAAAGACAGAACTATAAAAAAGGTTATATTGTCGCTTTTAGTTTTAGCAAGGGCGCTTATGAGGAAGTAGCCAGAATAAAAAACAAAGAAGGCCTAGAAATTAAGCTGATTACGATTGAAGATTTACTTAATAAAAAGAAGCCAATAATCTAATTATGAAATCCAAAATAATCATCACCTCTATTATTTGCGCTTATTTTCTGTTATTACCTGCGGCCAATGCAATGGCGCGACAAGGTTGTTGCTCGCATCACAACGGCGTCTGTGGCTGTCGTTGTTGCGACGGCACTGCTTTATCAGCAACCTGCGCCCCTTATTATCCAAGTTGCCAAACATTGCCTAAAATTGAGCCCAAGGTTGAAGTCAAAGAGCCAGCTCCAAAAGAACACGAAAACAATGCCTATGAGTTTTATCAAGTCCCAAACGAGCCTGTTATAGGCGATGAGAACGCTCCTGTTGCCGCTCAAGCATCTCCTGAAGCAACATCGCACAACTGGACTTGGCTCTTTTGGCTCGGCGGTATTGCAATACTAGGATTTATAATTTATGCTTGGAGGACTTATGATAAAAAGCAATAAAGCAATTATAAAATGGACGATAAGAATTGCGCTGGTTATTTCCTTTGTTTTATCTTTTAGTTTTTCATTTCCCCCAAGAATTTTTATATTTAATTTTTGGTGGATATTTGTTGTTTTGGCTTATATTTGGCAATTGGTTGATGAAAGAAAAAACATATCTAAATTTAATAAAATCGTTATGTGGTTTATCTCTTGCGAGTATAGGAAAAGCTTTTATGCTAAATTAGTCGCCGTGATTGGTATTTACATTATCGCGATTTTATTTCTAACAAGTGCGCTAGAGGGCATGGAAAACATTTTGGATATTTTAAGAATAATAAAACGCATATTTTAACTATGTTAGACTATATTGTAATCACTATCGCAGGCATTATAGTATCAGTTTATATTGCTGGGAAACTGCCTAGCATTTGTTTGTCAGATAAGACAATGGATTTTATTGCTGGGATAGGCGTTTATTTTTTAATCTTTATTAAAATAGTGCTTTGTATTTTTTTTGGAATAATGTTATTGATTGTTTTTTCAATGCCTCTATGGTTTAGAGGAGTTATTGGTCTCATTACTAAGCAATTTTTTTAATTGTTGTTTTTGCATCTTTAATTTAATTATGCTATCATCTATTTAATGAACTATCTCAAACAACTCAAAATCCAATACATCAAAACAAAAACAAAGAACCCCTTAAAAAAGCAAATCCAAGAGCCGGAAGCTATTTATAAATAATCCAAAAACTAGAAAAGCAGGCCAAGATAATGGAAATAAACTTTATTGACTTTATTATTGTCGGCGACAACAAGTTCTGGAGCTGGAGGTTTGATGGGAAATAAATTTGACAAATCACGAAATATCTTGTATTTTAAAAATACTAGCTTTTGCTAGTAATTTTTAATTTTAGCTCTTTTAAAATTTTTTGTATTTCTCAATAGCCGCAAGAACAACAAGCCCGATCCTGTCGCCAAGCTTGTTTTTCAAAGCCATTTCAGTTGTTTTCTCAAAGCTAGTCAGGACTGTTTTGTATTCAGGAGCAACAGAGTCGTCTTTTGTTAGATTCACAGCTAAAAAAGCAAATCCTTTTTGTTGGTATTCACTGCTTCCATTGAGATTATAAAGCGGTATTAATTTTTTAGCTAAAAGTCCGGTTTCCTCTAGTAACTCTCTTTTTGCTGTTTGTTTTGGAGACTCTTTTGAATCAACAAATCCAGTTGGCACCATCCAAACTGTTTTTCGCAAAGCAGAACGAAATTCTCTACCAAACAAAACTTGTTTTTGATGATTAATCGGCACAACCACTACAAAAGAGCGCTTTTGCATGCGCACTCTTGTGCTGATTCTGTTATCTGGTTTGCGAATTTTTACTTCAAAGACTTTTGTATAATCATCTTTATATAATATTTTTGAAGAAATGATTTTAGGTTGTTGCATAAATTCATCTTATCGTATCAAAACGATTTCGTAAAGGAGTGTTTGTGATGAAAGAGAAGAAGCAGGGTCTTGTGCTTTGGTTTACCGGTATTCCGTCATCAGGCAAAACCACCCTGGCAAATCATGTCGCTGAAGCTTTTAATCAAAAAGGTTTAGAAGTCGAGGTTTTAGATTCTGATGATATCAGACAAGAATTAAGCCCAGATTTAGGATTTACGCCAAAAGATCGCGATTTAAGCACCAAAAGGATTGTTTGGATAGCAAATCTCTTGGCCAAGCATGGTGTATCTGTAATGATTTCGTCAGGCGCAAGTTCCCGCAATCATAGAGAACGAGCAAGACATCTTATAGCAAATTTCGCTTTTGTTTATGTTAAATGCCCTGTTGATGTTTGCATAAGCAGAGGTGGATTATATGCAAAAGTTAAGAAGGGTGAATTTAGCGGCCGGCTAGGCGAAGCCAAAACAATAGAAGAGATTTACAAGCCCTATCAAGAACCGATTAACCCAGAAATTACAGTTGACACCAGTTTGTTGTCTATCAAAGAAAGCGTAAAATTAGTAATGTCTGAATTGAAATCGTTAAATTTAATATAAAAAGAGGTGAATATTGATGAGTTCAAAGTGGGAGCTAGGAGGAAGTAATGTTAAGTTAATGGCAAGAAGCATCCCTTATTATATTTTAGGAGCGGCTGGGCATGCCCCTGATCCTAAAATCGCCAAACTCGATATTACTTATAAATGTCATCTTAGATGCCAAATGTGTTTTTACTGGAGTCAAAATACATGCACTAAAACTGAAAATATCATAAAGGCAAGCGGAGAGGAGTTGTCTTTTACAGATATTGAGCAATGCTTAATTCCTCAATTAAATGATGTTGATTTGGAATATTTCAGCATTAGTGGAGGCGAGCCTCTGGTTAGAGGCGATATTTATGATATTTTATCATTATGCGGACAACAAGAATTTAGGACTTCTCTGAATAGTAATCTTTACAGAGTTGGCAAGGATGAGGCAAAGCAGTTGGTTGATTCTGGTGTCTTTAATATTCAATCGTCTTTGCACGGAACACCAGAAATACATGACTTTATTGTTCGCAAAAAAGGTTCTTTCGACAATATTGTTAATGCTATAAGATACATTCAGGATTATAAACGCAAAACACAAGCAGGGTGCCCAAGGTTAACAATATGCTGTGTTATTTCAAAGCATAACCAATATAATCTTGTGCAAACTTTAAATTTAGTTAAAGAATTAGAAGTTGATACCTTGTTTTTCCACTTTATAGAATGGCAAAATAAGCAGTCATTAAAAGATTGCGATAGAAAATCTCGCGCTGAAATGACTGAACAGGAAATTTTACAAGTTGACGCAGGCATTCTTATGTCGCAAATTGAAGAAATCATGTCTATTTCAAAATCGCTTAAGACAAAAGTTTTCTTCCATCCGCTTGATTATCCTTTTACAAAAGAACAGCTGGAGCAATGGCATCATGACCCTGAATTTTCACAAGTAAAAAAGTGCTTTTATTTGTGGATGGAAACTAGAATAGATCCATATGGGTGGGTATTGCCTTGCTATTATATTGATCAGCCAATGGGCAATATCAAAATGCAGGAATTAAAGGATATCTGGAATTGCGGCAGTTATAGGGATTTAAGAAAACAAATATCAAATGGCTTGCTACCAATGTGCTACAAGTGCTGTAAACTGTCTAGGCAGTGGCAAAACTTTTTATTTCACATCTAAAGCAAGGAGATGTTTATTGTGGATATTTCTCACATTTGGGATAAATATGAGATTACTAGTAATTTTATTGCCTTAGTTCCTGTCAGAATTCAGCCTTTGCATAATGGGCATGTGGAATTATTACTGAATCTTAGCAAAAGGTTTAAAAAAGTTATTGTGCTGATAGAGCCAGAATTTGGCGGGCAAGATGATCCTTTCTCCCTTGAAGATAGAATAAAAATGGTTAAAGCAGTATCTTGCCACTTCAATTTGGAGAATATTATAGCGTGCTCAATTCTTGATGCAAAAACTCAACCAATTCAAGCTAGGATTCATTGGTATCATGAATTAGTTGTGGATAATGGCGGAACTTGTGAAAGCTTTGTTGTTATAAGCGGTAATCAGCAGGTTTTAAGTTCTTACAAAAACAGATACAAATTTTGTTTTGTAGATTGGAGAAAAGTTAAAGCTGACAAATTCTTGGATAATAATTTTTTTGCGAGCAGAGATGGCAATGCAAGAAAAATTAGAGAAATGATTAAAAGCGGAGGCACAATATCAGAAGACTTAGTGCTTCCAGAAATATTAAAAATTATTAAAAGGAGGTTTAATTTAAAAAAATAAAAAACCTTATAAAAGCGAATTAGACTATCTACTGATTTGATTCGCTTTTTTTCTTTGACAAAATCCAAAAGAAGCGTGATATTAAGCATAAGCCTGCAATAATTCTCGTGTCTGCTTAAACAAAAGCTCCGGATACTTAATATCTTTTGCCCAATTTAAAGTTCGAAAGTCGTCCTGCACAGCGAGCATTGACGAAAACCCCTAAAAAATTAGGGATTTTTGCGCCTTGACAATGCTTTTAAAGGTTATATAATAAAAATGTATAGATTTGACAAAGTATTTTAAGTAATATATTATATTAATAACATCATAATGTATAGATTGCTAACAATTAGCCAGGCGTCTAAAATGCTCGGTGTTTCTGTCCAAACATTACGCCGCTGGGACGATTCCGGTAAATTATCTTCAATTCGCAAAAAAGCAACAGGAAATAGATATTACGCAAGAAACGATATCTATGATTTTATAAAAAATAATATACGCGATTTACTTGTTAAATTAGCAAAAGCTTGGGTTGTAAATAATGTAAAAACCGAATTCCACCCCGATTTTTATTGCTCTAGTAGTTCTATATTTCAAGCACGCTTATCAAAGTTAGAAAGCGAATTAGGAGAAATAAGAGAATTGGGTAAAATATTTCCCTTGATTACAGCGATTACTGGAGAAATCGGCAATAATTCTTTTGATCACAACTTGGGAAATTGGCCCGATGTTCCTGGAATATTTTTTGCTTACAGCCTAGAAAAAAAGAAAATTGTTTTAGCTGACAGAGGCCAAGGAATTTTGGCAACTTTAAAAAAAGTTAAGCCAAAATTAAAAAACCATCAAGATGCTTTAATGGTTGCTTTTACTGAAATTATTTCTGGACGCGCGCCAGAATCAAGAGGAAATGGGCTAAAATTTGTCAGACAGGTTGTAGCTGATAACAAAATAAGTCTATTTTTTCAAACAGGAAATGCTCAGCTTGAGATTAGGCAACAAGATTGTAATTTAAATATCAAAAAATCAAAAAATAATTTTCGCGGCTGTTTAGCCATAATTAAATTTTAATAAACATATGATTATTTTTCTAAAAAAATTTGGGACAACCTTAAGCGGCAGGCAATTAGGCAAAGAAGCTTTTGCTGCTTTTGAATCGTCTTTGAGAGATATTAAAAATCACGAAGAGGTTATGGTTGATTTTGAGGGAGTTATAACTTTTACGCCATCTTGGGGAGACGAATTTTTGAGTCCATTGCTAAATAAATTTGATAAACAATTAGTATTAAAAAATACTGATAATCTTTCTGTTCAAGCTTCGTTAAAGTTATTAGAAAAAATCTATAAAAAAACCTTTAAAACAGCGTAATCACAAATACTTTTTCAAGATCTCTTGGATTAAACAGCGGCTGGATTCTAATTTTTTGCGAGATCTGATTATCATTTTTTGAGACATCAATAATCTGACCAATTAAAAGGCCAGATGGAAATTCTTGGTTTTGGCCAGAAGTAATTACTAGTTGTCCCTTCTCGGGCATTGCTTCGCTAATAGGCAAATCCATAATCAAACCCAAGCCATAGTCTCCTCGAACAACACCTTGCGCTCTTGTTTCTTGAATCATGACATTGATCTTGCTTTGCGGATCAGTAATCAATTTGACCAGGCCGTTATTTTCTGTTTTACCAATTAAAATGCCTCCGGGCAAAATAACCGGCTTATTTTCAATTTGTTGATCAATAAAAAAACTTTGACCAGAACTGACAACCGAAGCCATAGCGAGCTTAAAGCCTTGTTGAGAATCAAGATTTAACTGCTGGCGCAGAAAGTCATTTTCTCTTTGAACTTCTTTTGAGCTGGCATTCAAACCAAAGAGTCTTTGGTTTTGCTCAAAAAGAGCATTATTCTCTCGATGAAGCTCGCCAATAAAAGCAATAGTCTGAAAAAGATCAGATATTTTTTGAGAAGTAAAATAAACCAGCTTTAGCGGGTATTGAAGAACAGAGTAGAAAAAATTTAAATAGCCCTGAAAGTAGCAAAAAATAAAAATTAAAATAATGGCGCTTAAAATAATAACTATTTTCATGAAGGCACGAGCACTCCTTTTAACTTGTCTAAATTTTCCAAAACAATGCCAGTGCCCCTGACAACAGTGGTCAAAGGATCTTCTTCCAGCCTGACTGGCATTTGCGTTTCCTGAGCGCATAAATTAGCCAGCCCTGGCAAAAGACTGCCGCCGCCGACTAAAACTATTCCCCTATCCATCATATCAGCGACTAATTCGGGCGGAGTTTCTTCAATGGTTTCTTTAATGCTATTGATTAATTTTTTAATTGATCTGTTTATGGTCTGACGAATTTCATCACTGCTAACAATAATCTCTTTTGGCAAACCGCTTAATACATCTCTGCCGCGCATCCGCGCCTCTCTTTCGCGCTCTAATGGCTGGGCTGAACCAATAGCAATTTTAATTTCTTCAGCTGTTTTTTCGCCTAAAAGAAGATTAAGCTCGTCGCGGGCAAATTGAATAATATCTTGAGTTAATTTGTCTCCGGCTATTGGCAAACTTTGGCTTATAACTATGCCTTCCAAAGAAATAACTGCTATTTCAGTTGTGCCGCCGCCAATATCAACAATCATATTGCCGACTGCTTCTTGAATCGGCAGACGAGCGCCAATTGCCGCGGCCATTGCTTGCTCAACAAGATAAACTTCCCGCGCTCCAGCGCTTAAAACCGCATCGTGAACTGCCTTTTTTTCAACTTCAGTTATGCTGGCTGGAATGCCAATAACAACGCGCGGCCTGGGCAAAAAATTAAAAACTTTTTTATGAACCTGCTCAATAAAATATTTAAGCATTTGTTCAGTTACCTCAAAATCAGCAATAACCCCCTCTTTTAATGGCCTGATAGCTGTTATGTGGCCGGGAGTTCGGCCAACCATGTTTTTTGCTTCTTTGCCAACTGCTAAAATTTTGCCTGTTTTATTATTTAAAGCAACAACCGACGGTTCGTTAATTACTATGCCTCTGCCTTTGACATAGACTAGAGTATTGGCTGTGCCAAGGTCTATGCCAATGTCTTTGGAAAAAGTTCCGAGAATTTTGTTAAACATTACTCAAAGTTTAGCAAAAAAAATTCTTGCTGGCAAGCAGGAGACTTTTAGCGATAAGCTCTGCCTCGAATCTCAATTTTTTCAACAAAAATAGCTTGATTCTCAATAAAAAAATAAATCCTATATTTTCCTACGCGATATCTGTGGGTTGCTGGCGGTAAGTTTATTAATAAACGAGCGAATTCTAAAGGATTTTTTTGCTTGGCGTAAAAATTTAGTTTTTGAGTAATCCGCTTCTTAAGATGAGAATCAAGTGCTTGGAAATCTTTTTTGCCGTGTTGAGTAAATTGAATTAAATACATAAATTCTTAAAAGGAATCCAACCTTTTTTGTTTGCTTCGGCAATTATTTGTTTTAATGAATTTGCGTATTTTGGGTTAACCGGCAATTTTGATTCAATTTCATCAATCAGCCAGCCCGCTGGATTGTGTTTTTTAGAATAATAGTCTTGGGTTGAAAATTTGTCAACTAATTTTTCATCAATTTCAGACAGCATATCTAAAAAACTATTTACATCAAAAATCATCGCTTTTGGCGCACCCTCTGAGTCAACAAAAACACCAACATTAGAATTTTTATTAAAATTAAATATTCTTGGCATAGCTTTTTGCCAAGATACAAATTTAACTTTTTGAGATTTTATTGCTAATTTATTCATCTCTGTCATTCTAATTCATTTCTGCAATTTTGTCAAAAGTCAAATTTTAGAAAATTAAAAAAGAGCAAGATATCGCTACCTTACTCTTTTGCTTATTTTCCAGCCTACTTATCAAATACAAGATGATAAGCCTTATTTGTCCAATAACCACCCGCTGAGCTAGACAAACATAGAATCCGCTTACCATCCTTAATTTTAAAAAAAATACTCTGCCGATGTCTATGTCGCTTACGCAACCAAGAACCTGGTGCTACAATAAAACCCTTCTCTTCTGCACATATTGGAAATGAAGATAGAAAAGCAAGCAAATGCTCAATTTTAGCACAAGCGATATTTTTCTCCATCCTACAAAAGCGCCACATATATCCTCCTTGTGCATATTCATTCAAATTAACTGTGTGAAGGCGAATCCCAACTTCTTCTCCATATCTAATTGGGAAATTATCAGAATTGATTTCTGCTTCCCACTCATCAAGACCGCTATTTTGCAACATTTCTTCAAGAGATAATTTATAGTCTACAATGACGGGAAAAATTTCAGAATAAAAAAGAAGATTCGGATTGTTTAAGAACAATCCAAAATTATCGTAGTTCACCTTTTCATCGTTCACCATTCTAAAAAACAACGACATCTGTTCACTATCTGGCTTTTGCTTTTTAGGTACTACGAGGTGTCTTTCCGTATACATTTCAAACGCTCCTTTCACAAATCCTTTTTTTGTCAAATTGCTTAATTATAAGCTAACATATGCCAATAATTTTGTCAAGCTTCTCGAGTTTGATTTTTTCTTGATCGCGTTTTTTAATTTCAACAGAATCTTGTTTTAGGGTTTTCTCTGAAACTACGATTCTGATTGGTATGCCGATTAAATCTGCATCAGCGAATTTGACGCCAGGTGATTCGTCTCTATCATCATAAAGCACATCAAATTTTTTAGATAATTTTTTGTAAATTTTTTCTGCGTTTGTTAATGCAATAAGATGAATATCAAACGGCGCAACTGATTTTGGCCAAATAATGCCGTTCTTATCATAATGCGTTTCAATAATTGTCGCCATTAACCGGCCTAAACCAATACCATAACAGCCCATAATAATCGGTTTTTGCTTGCCATTTTTGTCAACAAAATTCGCAGCCATTTTTTTAGAATATTTAGTCCCCAACTTAAAACAATGACCAATCTCTATCGCATTATATTCTTGCAATTTTCCCTGGCATAATTGACAAGCTCCTGACTCTGAACTCCTAACTACCAACTCTTGATTAATCGCCCAATTGCACTTTTGGCAAACTAAAATCTTATCTTCGCCTTGCTCGCATAGAGCCATAAATTCATGCGATTCTTTTCCGCCGATTGTGCCGCTTGACGCTTCAGTCAAAATTACTTTTAACCCGCATTCTTCAAATAATTCGTGATAGGCTTCTAAAACTTTGTCATAATATTTATTTAAACATTCTTGGCTTGCATGAAAACTATATAAATCTTTCATGATAAATTCCCGCACTCTTAAAAGTCCGCCAACAGCCCGCATCTCGTTTCTAAATTTATTTTGAATTTGATATAAAGCAAAGGGCAAATTTTTATGCGACAGAGTGCTTTTGCGCGCTATGTCAACAATAACTTCTTCATGAGTCGGCCCAAGACAAAGCTCTTTTTTATGCCTGTCTTGAAACTTAAAAAGCGGCGGGTCAATAGTTGCCCAGCGGCCTGTTTCCTGCCATAAATTTTTCGGCTGTATGCTTGGCAAAAAAACTTCTTGGCCGTCAATGCTATTTATTTTGTTTCTAATAATATTTTTAAGTTTTTGCAAAACACGAAAACCCAATGGCAAAAAAGAATAAACCCCGGCAGTGCATTGCTCAATAAAGCCGGCTTGCAAAAGCAGTTTATGGCTTACTGCCTCGGCCTCTTTCGGCGCATCTCTTAAAGTTTTAGCGAAAAGTTTTGATTGAAGCATTATTTTTTTAGAATAATATTATTTAATTCATATCTTGTTTTTGGTCCAATAAAGCCGTCGGCAATTAATCCGCGCGAGCCCTGAAATTCTTTAACCGCTTTATAGGTTTTTAATCCAAAAATACCATCGGTTTCTGTCTTCAAAATAATTTGCAAATACTTAACTTCATCGCCCCTAGAGCCTCGCTTAAGATACTTGCTAAACTCAAAGCTAACTGGAATGTTTGCGTAAGCAGTGCCGTATAATTTCTCAAGTTCAGATTGTAAAATAAGAATTTGGTCTAAAAGCGACTTGATTTGAGTTTTTAAGAGACTGGTTTTTTCTTCTATTGTGTCTGGCTCAGGCTCTGGAGTTGGCTCAGGCTCTGGGCTAGTAACCACGATAGTGGTATTTCTAGTACTGATCGCTCCGCTATTATCATAAACTGTGAGAATAGCAATATAGCTTCCAGCATTATTATAAGTGTGGCTTGGGTTTTGCTGGATTGAAGTTTCGCCGTCGCCAAAACTCCAGAAATAACTTGCAATAATGCCGTCTGGGTCTTGCGCTTGAGCAGTAAAACCAACGGTTAATGGGCTTTGGCCGCTAGCTGTTGTGACTGTCAAGTTAGTAATAATCGGCGGCTGATTAGGACGCACGCGTATGCTTGTTAATGGATCTCCAATTACAACCTGATTCCAGCTTAACTGGGGCAAGGACATATAAAACGCATCGGCTAAAGGATACCCTGCGGCATATGCCGGCATCCAAATTGCTTCGTTGGCAATAGTGTTTGCATATGGTTCATAAACATTGCCTACTCCGCCTGAACCGCCGATTGCAATCCACTCGCCCAATTGGGTCATTTTATGCTGGTCCTTATCGTGAAATCCCAAGGCATTATAACTTTCATACGAAGAGTACAAAGCACCAGGCGCTAAGTTAAAATTAAACAAATCAGTAATACAATTATCAGGACAGCCATCATAATAACCATGCCCTACATAAGCGATTATTGGTCCATTGGGGTCTTTAGGATTTGAATATATCGGCTTTTGCGCGTCTTCATAAACAACATAGTTTGCCAGTCCCAAGTCTTGTTCTAACACTGTTTTTGCCCATTTATTGTTCAAAACCAAATAAGGGTTAGCGCCCATCATTCTGTCATAATCAGACCCTGCTTTACCGCCGTCGTCTAATATCCAATAATAATTATCTTTTTTAGCTGCAACAGCTCTGTCTATCATGGCTTTGACATCAGCCACAGCGTAGCCGTCCAAGCGAGTTACCAGATAATTAATTTTAAACTTTGCCGTAGGATTTACCGAATAATAATTATAAAAATAATTCGGCTGAAAAAGATACTTAAATCCGTCTGC
>JBDRLZ010000013.1:0-7705 GCA_043812555.1 bacterium | reverse complement strand
GCCATGAACAGAAAATATACTCGCGAGCAGTATTTGAAGCTTGTTGAAAAAATAAAATCAAAAATTCCCAAGGCAAACTTAACAACTGATGTTATAGTAGGTTTTCCAGGGGAAACTAAAAAAGCATTTGAGAATACTTTAAGTTTATTTAAAAAAATAAACTTCTCAAATGCTTATATTGCTAAGTATTCGCCAAGGCCCGGAACTTCGGCCTGGCGGCTAAAAGATAATATCACTCCTCGAGAGAAGAAAGCACGCGCGGCAGAATTGCGAAAAGTGTTGCAAAATTAATCGGCTTGCGAAGCAAGCGAACACCAGCTTCTGAAAGCCACTCGATTGCATTTTCGCTAGGATCGCCGCTCATAGCGATACACGCCTGGTTTGGTTTTATTTTTTTGATTTTTTCAATCAATTGAATCCCACTCATACCAGGCATTTGTAAATCCGTGATTACTAAGTCGGGCTTATTGGTTGAATTTTTATAAAAATTCAATGCCCCAAATCCATCTTCCGCAACCACAACCTCGTAGCCATTCATTGCTAAACAATCTCGCAAAAATTCGCGGACGCATTTTGTGTCGTCAACCACCAAAATCTTCGCCATTTTTTACACCTCCTTCTCAAATTTTTCAATGTTCTCTAAATAACTTTTAAACTGCTCCAAATTCATATCTAAGTTCAGCCGGGCTGACAAATCTTCTATAAATTGCCTGGCTTCTGGTCTTTCGTAATACATATCCAGCATCTCTCTTCTAAGCTTCCACTCCGAGATGCTAGGAGTAATCGATTCTGGTTGCCTGAAAATCCCAAATGGGATTTTGGTTTCTTCCATTTTTTACACCCCCTAACTTAACTTCAGCCTATCACAAAGCTTTAGTTTTGTCAAGAATTTTTCTTGGGCAGTTTTCTGCCGGCTCGCGATTTTTGGCCTTTCACCCCGCGGCCGCAATAAGTCCCCCGTTTGCCGCCGCGGCCAATTCTCTTTTTACTCTTCTTCTTTGATTTTATTTTTAATTGGTGTAATTGCATATTTTTTTAATTTTTTTAAAGCAAGCATCATTGCTTGCGCATTATTTAATTTGTTTTGCGAGCCAAGCATTTTAGCTGTCATTGACCGAATACCAGCCAAATGAGCCATAACCCTAATTACGCCGCCGGCAACCAGTTTATCTTTTCTCGGCTTTAAGATTATTTTAGCGCTTCTGTATTTAATTGCAATTTGGCGCAAAATTGTTCCATTAACTAAATCTGCTTTTATTAAATCTTTTTTCGCCTTAGCAATGGCTTTTTCCATTGCTGACGAGACATCAGGACCTTTGCCAACTGCTAAGCCAATACTGCCTTTTCTATCGCCAATAACAACAACCGTGCGAAAACGAAAACGCTTGCCGCCGGCAACAACCCGAGTAACCCTGGCAATATCTACTAATTTTGTGTCAAAGTCTCTTTGATTAAACATTAAAATTTTAATCCTCCTTTTCTAGCCGCTTCAGCCAAGATTTTTACTTTGCCTTGATATCTGTATTTGCCTCGGTCAAAAACAATTTTTTTAATTTTATTTTTCAAGCATTTTTCAGCAATTTTAGCGCCAATCTTTTCCGGATTATCGCCAAAAGAACTAACCAAAGTATGGCCAATATCATCGTTAATAACCTGCGCATAAATAAATTTCAAGCTTCGAAAAACCCTCAAGCGCGGTCTTTGTTTTGTGCCTCTAATTTTTTTCACGATTATGATTCAGCGCCCATGGCTTTTTTGCCCGGCTTAATTTTAACTATTTCACCGACATATCTGATACCTTTGCCTTTATAGGGTTCGGGCTTTTTAATATCTCTTATTTTAGCGGCTGTTTGGCCGACTAATTGCTTGTCAAAACCAGATATGGTCATAATATTTTTTTCGACCTTAATTTCAATGTCCTTTGGTATTGTTAGCTCTGTTGGATGAGAAAAACCCAATTTCATAACCAGCTTATCGTCTTTTATCTGGGCGCTATAACCAGTACCGACAATTTCTAATTGCTTGGAAAAACCATTTTGAACACCTTCAACCATATTAGCGATCAGGGTTCTTGACAAGCCCCAAAGAGCTGGATTGTCAGATTTAACAATAATTTGGTTTTTATCTATTTTAATATCAGCTTTGATTTCTTGTCTTAATTCACCTTTTGATCCCTTAATAACAACAAAATTCTTATCGATTTTGACTTCGACATTTTCAGGAATTTCTATTGGTTTTTTACCTATTCTAGACATATATTTCGCAAACAACTTCCCCGCCTAAGCCATGTTTTTTAGCATCTTTATCAATTAGCAAACCCTTAGAAGTTGATATAATCGCAAACTTGTGCTTGTTTAATTTTATTTGGTCTTTTTGAATATAAATACGGCAGCCGGGTTTTGAGATTCGCTTTAAGTCATCAATTTTTCCCGGTTTTAGAATAATTCTTAAGGCTCTGTCTGTTTTATTGGTTTTCTCAAAATAGCCGCTTTTTTTTAAGAGTCTGGCCAAGGCTAATTTAAATTTTGACAAAGGTATTTCAACCTCTGGCTTTTTAGCAGCCATGGCGTTTTTAATTCTTATTAACATGTCGGAAATTGGATCTGTTACCATGATGATTTTGTAACTCCTGGGATTTCGCCCTTATCAGCTAACTCGCGAAAGCAAATACGGCAAATGCCGAATTTTCTCATAAAACCGCGGCGCCGTCCGCAGCGCCAGCATCGCCGAATAACACGGCTTTTAAACTTTGGTTTTATTTTCGCTTTAGCAATTAATGCTTTTGTAGCCATAATTAATCTTTAATCGGAAATCCTAGTGATTTTAATAATTTAATGCCTTCTTGGTTATTTTTGGCAGTTGTTGCTATAGTGATTTCAAATCCGAAAATTTGTTTGACTTCTTCAGGATTAATCTCTGGAAAAACAATATGCTCTTTTATGCCAATAGTCAAGTTGCCGCAGCCATCAAAGCATTTTTTTGGGATGCCTCTGAAATCGCGGGTTCTTGGCAAAGCAGTCTTAACCAAGCGCTCAACAAAATGACGCATTCGCTTTCCTCGCAGGGTTATTTTAGCGCCGATTGGCACGCCCTCACGAATCTTAAATCCGGCAATTGCTTTTTTAGCGTTTCTTAAAATCGGCTTTTGACCAGTAATTATTGCTAAATCTTTCATCACTTGTTCGCGCAGTTTTTCATCGCGGGACATTTCTGATAAACTGCAATTAACAACAATTTTTTCAATTTTTATAATTGGTTTTGACATTTTTTACAAATTCTTTTGTTGTTCACTCGTGTTGCGTTTTTGCATTTCGGACAGATTAATTTAACATTAGAAGAGTCTAGGGGCGCCGGCAGTTCAATGCGCTGGCCTTTTTCGCCTTGCTTTTTCGGCCGAACATGTTTTTTAATTAAATTTAATCCCTCAATAACAATTTTATTTTTTTTGGGCAAAACTTTAATTACTTTGCCTTTGCGGCCGCGGTCTTTGCCAGAAATTACTAAAACCATATCGTTCTTTTTGATTTTCATAATTAAATTATATCCTGAGCTAATGATATTATTTTTGGGAACCTCTGGCGTAATTCATAAGGCATTGGCCCAAAAAGACGGCTGCCTTTTGGCTCAAAGCCGTCTAAAATTACAACTGCGTTGTCATCAAAACGAATATAAGAACTATCTTGGCGGTGAAAATTATTTTTCTGCCTAACAACAACAGCTTTCTGCACTTCGCCTTTTTTAACCGTTGCTCGCGGTTCGGCTGATTTAATTGCGACATTAATAATGTCGCCGATTTTAGCGTATCTGTGCTTGGTTCCGCCTAATATGCCAATACACTCGGCTATTTTGGCGCCGCTGTTGTCTGCTACTGCTAATTTTGTTCTTTTTTGAATCATGTATTAATTAACTGCTTTCCAGTGTTTGTCTTTGCTTATTGGCCGGCATTCTACAAAAGCCACTTTATCGCCAGTTTTATATTTATTTTCTGGATCGTGAACTTTGTATTTTTTAGTAATTTTATAGCGCTTCTTGTATTTAAGATGTTTTTTCAAACGCGAAACAAGGACAACAATTGTTTTGTCCATTTTATCAGATATAACAATGCCTGTTTTTGGTTTCATTTTTTTACAAACTTTGTTTTAAATGGCAATTTATAATTTGCTCTTCTGATTGCTTCTCTGGCAGTTGCTTCGTCAACACCTTCAAGCTCAAGCAAAATTCTGCCAGGCCTTATAAAAACCGCATAATATTCAACACTGCCCTTGCCCTTGCCCATGCCAACTTCAACTGGCTTTTTAGTTATTGGCTTGTCAGGAAAAACACGAACCCAAATCTTGCCGCCGCGCTTCAAATACCTGACAATATTAATTCTCATTGCTTCAATCTGCCGGCTGGTCATTCGGCCGCCGGTCAAAGCCTTGATGCCAAAACTGCCGAAAACTAAAGTTGAGCCTTTTCCAGCTTTGCCTTTTTTGTGTCCGGCTTTTTTATGCCATTTTCTGTGTTTAGTTTTCTTGGGCTGTAAAATCGGCATAATCCTAGAATAACATATGGTTTTGCGAAAGACAAGGCTTCTTGCAGGCTTTGTTTTTTTAGCTTAAAATAAAGCAATGGCTAAGCTTAATATTGAACAAAAACGCGCAGTGCAATTTGGCAATGGCCCGGTTTTAATTGTTGCTGGAGCCGGAACCGGCAAAACAACAGCTATAACAGAGCGAATTGCTTATTTGATTAAAAACAAAAAAATCAAACCTGAGAAAATCTTGGCCCTAACTTTTACTGATAAAGCCGCCACAGAAATGGAAGAACGAGTTGACAAGCTTCTGCCTTTTGGCTACCACGATTTATGGATTTCAACCTTTCATTCTTTTTCGCAAAGAATTTTGCAGGAGCACGGCCTTGATATTGGCCTGACAACCAGCTTTAAGATTTTAGACCAAACCGCTTCTTGGCTTTTGGTTAAAAAAAATTTGGATTATTTTAATTTAGATTATTATAAGCCCTTGGGCAGTCCGACAAAATTTATTCACGCTTTAATCTCACATTTCTCGCGCTGTAAAGACCAAGCAATTTATCCAGAAAACTATCTTAAATATGCCCAGGAATTAAAAAGCAATTTAACAGATCTGCCGGAAAATCAAGAATCAGAACGAATCAAAGAAATAGCCGAAGCTTATTGCGCTTATCAAAAACTTCTTTTAGACAACAGCGCCTTAGACTTTGGCGATTTAATAAATTACTCTTTGGAGCTTTTCCAGAAACGGCCTTGGATTTTAAAAAAATATCAAAAACAATTTAAATATATTTTAGTTGACGAGTTTCAGGACACAAATTGGGTCCAATACGAATTAGTCAAACTTTTAGCCAAGCCAAAAAACAATTTAACTGTCTGCGCTGATGATGACCAAAGCATTTATAAGTTCAGAGGCGCTTCTGTTTCCAATGTCTTGCAATTTAGAAAAGATTTTTCAAAAGCGCGGGAAATCGCTTTAATTAAAAATTATCGGTCAAAGCAAAATATTTTAGACTTGGCTTACAAATTTATTCAACAAAATAATCCCAACCGGCTTGAATATCTTGATAAAATCAATAAAAAACTCAAAGCTCAAATCAAAGGCAAGGCTGAAATTAAACACTTGCATTTCAAAAATTCTGACCAAGAGGTTAATGGCGTTATTAATAAAATTATTGAACTTCTAAAAAAAACTGCCGGTTTTAATGATTTTGCGATTCTGGTTCGGGCGAATGACAGCGCCAATGCGTTTTGCCGCGCCCTAGAGCGGGCTAATCTGCCTTATCAGTTTTTAGCTTCCCGCGGTTTGTATTCAAAGCCAATAATTTTAGATATTATTGCTTATTTTAAACTGCTTGACAATTATCACGAAAGCCCGGCTCTTTATAGGATTTTAAGTATGCCCTGTTTTAAGTTTTCTTATCAAGACATTATTAAAATAACGCAGAACGCTTATCGCCGGACAAAATCAATTTACGAATCTTTGTCTGATTTGCACCCAAATCATAATTTATTAAATCTAATCCGCAAACACACCAAGCTGGCTCAAGAAAAAAATATCTCTGAAATTTTTGTTAAATTTTTACAAGACTCTGGCTGTCTGGAATATCTAAGCAAAAAACAGCAAATGCAAGACCTTGATTATATTAGCCAGTTTTATGAAAAAATTAAGCAATTTGAAGAGAACAGCTTAAGCGCTAAGCTAAAAGACTTTTTAGAAGAATTAAACCTCGAGCTTGAGTCTGGCGAACAGGGCAAGCTGCAGTTTGATCCGGAGCAAGGTCCGGAAATAATAAAAATTATGACAATCCACAGCGCTAAAGGCTTGGAATTCAAATATGTTTTTCTGGTTAATCTGGTTGATAAAAAATTCCCGACTATTGAACGCAGAGAGCCGATTGAGGTTCCCAAAGAGCTGATTAAAGATATTATCCCAAAAGGCAATGCTCATCTAGAAGAAGAAAGGCGGCTGTTTTATGTTGGCCTAACCAGGGCCAAAGCCGGGTTATTTTTAACTTCGGCTGAAGATTACGGCGGAATGCGTTCAAAAAAAATGTCTCGATTTTTAATAGAATTAGGTTTTAGGCCAAATTTATTGTCCGTAGGGGCACAAAATTTTGTGCCCCTACAAAAACAAACAAAACCAGCAAAATTGGTTTTACCTAATTATTTTTCTTTTACCCAGCTTAAATCTTTTGAGAATTGCCCATTGCAATATAAATTTGCCCATATTTTAAAAATCCCAATTAAAGGCAGAGCTGTTTTTTCTTTTGGCAAAACAATGCATGACGCGCTTTTTGAATTTGTTTCACGGACTTTAAATAAAAAACAAGACTTATTTGGCGCAGCTAAAAAACAAGACATAAGCTTAAAAGAATTATTAGAAATCTATGAGCAAAAATGGATTGATGACTGGTATGAAGATAAAAAACAAAAACAGGATTATTATAAATTAGGCAAAAAGTCTTTAAAAGCTTTTTATCAAGATTTTTGCAAAAACAAGCCTGATGTTTTGTTTTTAGAAAAAAACTTTAGATTAAAAATCGCTGGCGAAACTTTAATTGGCCGTATTGACAGAATTGACAAAACCGAACTTATTGATTATAAAACAGGCCGGCCCAAAGAAAAACTGGAGCCTGAAGATAAAGAACAGCTGTTAATTTATCAAATTGCAATTCAAGATGTTTTTGGCTTAAAGCCGAAAAAAATATCTTATTATTATTTAGAAGGCTCTAAGAAACTTTCTTTTTTGGGTTCAGAACAAGACCTTGAAAAGCAAAAAAATAAAATAATATCCCAGATTCAAAAAATCAAAAAAAGCGATTTTCAGGCAACCCCGGGCTGGCAATGCAAGTTTTGCGATTTTAAAGAGATTTGCGAATGGGCGGGAAAGTAACGATTATATTCTTCTCAAATCAACCCTTTTCTTTTTTTCGCTTGAAAAACGCGTCTTTGGTGCTGCATAGAATCAAGTTAGCATCTGTATATGCTTCCATTTCTGTATCATAAAAGCCCTGCACCTTTTGGTCCTTGATTACAAGAAGCTTCCCCTTTGCTTCCCAAGTAAGGGGTTGGAGCTCTAGCCACATCGCCGTACAAAATAACCTATTCACCAAATAATTCTCGTTTTCTTTCATCAAAAGCCTCATTAGATAGACAACTTGGGCATAAGTTTCCTGTAATGACTTGCTC
>JBDRLZ010000012.1:0-10558 GCA_043812555.1 bacterium | reverse complement strand
GAGAATTAAATAAAGCGCAAAAAATATGTGAAACAATAAATAGCAGGCTAAAAATCCGGGATTGCCAAGAGGGCCAAATAAGCGCGCCTGCCAATCTGCCAAAGACCAGATGCTGACAATCACAGAAACAAAAAGACTGATCCGCAACAGCCAAATCAAAGACCCCCCCTGTTTCCCCCCCTTAGCAAGGGGGGAATTTAAAGGGGGGTTAAAAATCGTGCTTAATATTAAAAAATATAATCCGAAATGCAGCCAGTTAAAAAGCCCGGTCATTCTCTCTGTTGTTGACCAAAAACTGCGAGTAATATCTAGGCTTAACAAAGTTGATAAAATTAAAACAGCAAAAAAAGCCAGCAAAGCAATATTTATCTTGCTCCATGATATTTTTATTTTATTTTGAGCCAGCAAAATCAGCCACAAAATAAACAAAATCTCTATTATCACCTGAAAAGCAATTGCTTTGCCAAAAATATAGGGGAACAAAGTTGACCGCGAAATTAAAAGAGGGATAAATAAGCCTAGATAAACGCCGATTTTAATTATTTTCTCAAGCATTGTTTTAAAAATCTAAAATTCTTGGAATTAAATAAAAAGGCAGAGAAATTAAATCAAACCCCTTATTGCCTATTGCAATTTTTTCTTGTTTTAAGGGCTCATTAGAAATTCTAATAAGCTTATGTTTTTTTGTTAATTTGGCAAATCTAAAAAGAGAACGCAGTCTATTGCTAGCGCCTGATTTGACTTCAATGCCATAAATTTTGCCTTGATGATTTAAACAAAAATCTACCTCAGCGCTTCCAGAAGGCTTCTCGCTAGCCCAATAAAAAAGTTTCGCCGGGATATCAATAAATTGGGCTATAATATTCTGGCCTACGACCTGTTCAGCTATCCTGCCTCGATAAAAAGAATTTAAATCTTTTAAGTTTAAAAACTCTTCTTGAATTCCTGATTGATGATTAACCAAGCCAATATCCAAAGATAAAAGTTTTTTGGGACGTTTTTTTTGGGCGATTAAGGGCAAATCAATAGACTTAGTTGCTTGCGCTTGATAAAGCAACATAACTTTTTGCAAAAAATAAAATGCCATGCTCATTTCGCGGCTTTTGAAATTTCCGCCGCCGAATTTTTCATAAGTTATGGATGTACCAGCAAAAAGCGGCGCTTGCTCCAAAACATAAGCGAGATACTTTGCATTAGCCTGCGAAGTATATTTATAAATATCTTCTGTGTAAGCTGTTAAAAGAGAAGAATAAATATTTTGGAGTTCTTGAAAATCATTGCCTTCTAGATAAGTCTTGACTATTTCCGGCATACCGCCAATCATTGCATATTCGTAAAAATTTTTAAGCGCTTCTTGGTGCAAGCTGTCATGAATTTTTTCCCCAAATCTCAAATTTTTCAGCATAGCAAGCATATCTATTTCCTGCTTTGCTTCTAAATACTCAAAAAAGTCCATTGGATATAAATAAGCATATTCTATTCTGCCGACAGGCAGGGATAATCCATCTGTTTTTAGTTTTGCTTCAAGTAAAGACCCAGCTCCAATAACATGCCAATCCGGTTTTTCTTCGTAAAAAAATCTCAAAAGTTTTATTAAAGCTGGCGAATTTTGGATCTCGTCTAAAAAAATCAATGTTTTGCCTGAAATAATTTTTTGCTTGAATTTTATTTGAACAATTTTTTCAAAATCAGCCAGAGACAAATCTTTTTTAAAAAAAGCTAAAACATCGGCTTTTTCTAAATTAATAATAACTGCATTTTCAAAATTGTCTTGAGCAAAACTTTGAACAGCCGAGGTTTTGCCAACTTGACGGCCGCCGCGCAAAATTAACGGCTTTCTCGTCTCTTTGTTTTGCCAATTTTTCAGATAATCTAAAATTCTTCTATAAAACATAGTTTGGTTCTAGTTTATTACAAATCTTGTTGTAGTTTGGTTCTAGTTTATTACAAAGAATAAACTTTGTGAAGACTTAATTTGTGGATAAATTTTTTTAATTGCGTCTAGTTCTTGTTTTTTATCATCAATAAAAATCATTTTTTCTTGGCCATATTTGGGCATTATTTTTTCTTGAAAAACCTCAAGCTTGCTTATCTCTGTAATATAAATCTTGTTAAAAAATTTCTCGAGTCCAGAATATTTTATTTTTTGTTTTTGAAACCAAAGACTGCCTTTTGATAATAAAATTAATTTATTGTGCTTGCTAAGCTTTTTTAGTTTTTTTGTTATCCCAGAAAATAAAAATTTTTTGCTTTGTTTTAAAATTTTTATTAAATCTTTTTTGCTTTTGCCCAAAAGCTTTAAGTGCTTGATTGGGTTATAAATATTATTTGTTTTTGATTTTTCATAAATCTTGTCTGAAAAATCAATGCCTTGCTTTTGACAGGCATTTTTAAATTTTGAAACATCAAACAAAACACCATCAAAATCAATAATATAAATCATTTTATAAAACTATTTTCTGTTTTACTTTCATTAAGGCAACCAAAGCCCCTCTTTCCTGCTCGTTTAATTTTGCAGTAATATATTTAATATTTTTTGCCATTTCTGGAATAAAAACATATTCTAAAGCATTGACTCGGCGCCGCGTCTTTTCTATTTCATAAGCTAGCAATCTGGCAGAGTGTTCAACTTCAGCGAGCTTGATTAAATCTGGCAAAGTTTTTTGAAAAGTTTCCAAAGACTTGTCTAGTTTTTTCGACATAGAATATTCTGAATAGCATTTAAAATTTTTGCCATGCGTTTTAAAATCAAATTTTGGGATTTCAACGCTCATGATATTTTTTGTTTTGGCTGAAAGCTCAATGCTTAAGTTTGGCCAGATTAAAGCCTCTTGCATTTCTGCTGGAGAAACTTTTGACGAGGCAAATAAAAAATTTTGAAAAGCCAAGCCAAGCTTTTCTTCAACTTTTTGGCGCAGATCGCGGGCTAATCTTATAATTGCCATAAATTCCTGCATTAAGCCATCGCGCTTATCTTTTAAAAGCTTATGCCCGCGCTGAGCAGTTTTAATTTTTTTCTTGAGCTTGATAAGCTCCATTCGCGTTGGGTTGATCATTTTTGAGATACTTTGCAATATACTCCTCTTTTACTCTTTTTAATTCTGTTCTCGGCAAAATGCTTAAGAGGTCCCAGCCGAGATTTAAAGTTTGCTCTATTGTTCTGTTTTCGTCTTTTCTCTGCCGAACAAATTTGTTTTCAAATTTATTAGCAAAAGCAAGATATTTTTTATCGTTTTCAGACAAAGCTGATTCGCCTAAAATAACTGCTAATTCGCGAACTTCTTTGCCCTGGGCATAAGCCGCAAAAAGCTGGTTTAAAACCCCGGCATGGTCTTCTCGGGTTTTATCCTGGCCAATGCCTTTGTCTTTTAATCTTGATAAACTTGGCAAAACATCTATGTTTGGATAAACGCCCTGATTATGAAGTTCGCGCGAGAGCATAATTTGGCCCTCTGTAATATAGCCGGTTAAATCAGGGATTGGGTGAGTTTTGTCGTCTTCCGGCATAGTTAAAATGGGAATCTGGGTAATAGAGCCTTTTTTGCCTTTAATTCTGCCAGCACGCTCATAAATGGTTGACAAGTCCGTGTATAAATAGCCCGGGTACCCGCGACGGCCGGGAATTTCTTTACGAGCCGCAGAAATTTCGCGCAAAGCTTCGCAGTAATTAGTCATATCAGTTAAAATAACCAAAACATGCAAGTCTTGTTCAAAAGCCAAGTATTCAGCGCAAGTCAAAGCCATTCTTGGCAGAGTAATGCGCTCAACAACCGGGTCATTGGCCAAATTCAAAAATAAAACCGCTCGGTCTAAAGCGCCTGTTTTTTGAAATTCCTGCTTAAAAAATTCAGCTTCTTCAAAAGTAATCCCCATTGCGCTAAAAACCACGGCAAAGTCTTCTTGCGCCACGCGAGCTTGTCTAGCAATCTGCGCCGCGATTTCAGAATGCGGCAAGCCAGCCCCGGAAAAAATCGGCAGTTTTTGGCCGCGAACCAAAGTATTTAACCCGTCTATTGTCGAGATCCCTGTTTGGATAAAATCATTCGGATAATCGCGAGCATAGGGATTAAGAGGCGCGCCATTAATATCAAGACTTGCTTCTGGAATAATCTCCGGCAAATCATCCAGAGGTTTGCCTGCTCCGGAAAAAATCCGGCCAAGCATATCACGGGAAACGCCAAGATGCATTGTTCGTCCCAAAAATCGCGCTTTGGCTGATTTTAAGTTTAGATTGCGCGTGTCTTCAAACATTTGGACAACAGCAATTTTATCTGTTATTTCTAAAACGCGGCCGCGCTTAATTTGGCCGCTGTCGAGCTCAACATCAACTAATTCTTCATATTTTATTCCTGCGTCTTGAGGAATTTCTACAATGATTAACGGCCCAGATGATTCTTTGATTGTTTTGTATGATTTCACTGCTTATATATTAATTTCAAAATTTCCTGGCTAATTTTTGGATTTTCTTTTAAATACTGCTTGCTTGCCTCAAGCCCAGCGCCCATGTTTTGGTCATTATATTTGAACCAAGCGCCGGCTTTAGTGATAATTTTCTGATTAACTGCTGTGTTAATTAAATCGCCCAAATAAGAAATACCTTCGTTATACATAATGTCAAATTCAGCCGTTCTAAAAGGCGGAGCAACTTTATTTTTAACTATCTTGGCTTTAACCCGATTGCCAATAATCTGATCGCCTTGTTTAATTTGAGCAGTGCGGCGCAAGTCAATGCGTACTGAAGAATAAAACTTTAAAGCTTTGCCGCCTGGCGTTGTTTCCGGATTGCCGAAAACCATGCCGATTTTCATTCTTGTCTGATTGGTAAAAATCAAAGTTGTGTTGGTTTTTGAAACAATAGCAGTTAATTTTCTTAATGCCTGCGACATTAAGCGGGCTTGCAAGCCCATATGCACAGCGCCCATTTCGCCTTCAATTTCTGCTTTTGGAGTTAAAGCGGCGACTGAATCAACAATAATAACATCAATTGCCCCGGACCTAACCAAAGCCTCAACAATTTCCAAGGCTTGCTCGCCAGTATCTGGCTGGGAAATTAAAAGATCGTTAATTTTAACGCCGATTCTTTTGGCGTATTCAGGATCCAAAGCATGTTCAGCGTCAACAAAAGCAGCCACGCCTTTATTTTTTTGGCAATTAGCAACAATATGAAGGCAGGCTGTGCTTTTGCCGCTCATTTCCGGGCCAAAAATTTCAATAATTCTGCCCCTTGGCACGCCGCCAATGCCCAAAGCTAAATCTAAAGAAATCGAACCGGTTGGAATTGCTTCGATATTAACTCGGCGAACTTCGTCAAGCTTCATAATAGCGCCTTCTCCAAAACGCTCTTTAATGGCAACTATTGTTTCTTGAATTTTATTTTGTCGTTCTAAAGATTCGTCTTTGGGCATAAGTTATTTTGTCGCGGGAATTAATTGCCTGAAAATTTAAGATATTTGATCCGGGCTGAAGATAAATTTCTTCTTGAAAATTGCCTTGCTCATCAACAGCTATTTCTTGATTATTAATCAAAACTTTGGCATCTCGGCTTGTCTGACCCTTAATCATAATTGTTTCCTGCTCAATAGTCAAATCCAGCGGCAAATCAATAAACAAAATCGGCGACCCGGCAAAAGCGCTGATTTGAAAACCCAAATACAAAATAACAGCAGTAACTATTAAGCCGCTTAAAAAATAATAAATTATTTTAGGAGTAATCATATGATAAAATTTTCAATTACTTTTTAATTAGCACATCTCTTGGCCTTGCCCCGTCGCCCGGGCCAACAACGCCATTGGCTTCCAAAATATCCAGCAAACGCGCCGCTCTGGCATAGCCGACTTTTAAATATCTCTGGAGCATTGAAGCTGATGCCCGGCGCGAACGAATGACCAATTCTTTTGCTTGTTCATACAAATCGTCATCTGGCTCAACTTGTTTCCTGGTTTCTTTGTTTTCTTCTCTTTCGTCTTCTTTTTTTTCTAATGCTGATAACTGATTACTGTTAACTGACAACTCTTTAACAATATTTTTGACTTCTTTTTCAGTAACTAAAGCGCCCTGTATGCGCCTTGGCCTTGAAGCATCGCCAGATAAAAATAGCATATCTCCATTGCCTAATAATTTTTCTGCGCCAGCCATATCTAGAATTGTTCTTGAATCAACTTGAGAAGCAACCTGGAAAGCAATCCGCGAAGTAATATTTGCTTTGATTAATCCAGTAATAACTTCAACTGACGGCCTTTGGGTTGAAACAACTAAGTGGATGCCGACTGCCCTGGACATTTGAGCTAATCTGACAATTGCCGCTTCAACTTCGCGGCCAAAAGCAGCCATTAAATCAGCCAGTTCGTCAATAACAATAACTAAATATGGCATGTCTTCGTCTTTATAGCCGGCAATGTTTCTAGCGCCGGCATTCTGAAGTTTTTTAAACCGGCTTTCCATTTCACTAATTGCCCATTTTAAAACCTCAATCGCTTTTTTATGGTCAACAACAACTGGCGTAAAAAGATGCGGAATGTTGTTATAAGCTGTTAATTCAACGCGCTTGGGATCAATTAAAATCAGTTTAAGATTATTCGGAGAATTTTTATAAAGCAAAGATAAAATAATATTATTAATGCAGATGGTTTTTCCTGAACCGGTTGAACCGGCAATCAAAAGATGAGGCATTCGGCATAAATCAGCGTAAAACGGCTGACCAGCCACATCGCGGCCCAAAGCAAGCGCCAGCAAAGCCTTGTCTTTTTTAAATACTTCATTGGCTAAAAGCGGACCAAGGCGAACTATTGAAATCTTTTGATTAGGCACTTCAATGCCAACCAAGGACTTGCCTGGGATTGGCGCTTCAATGCGAAGCGGATGAGCTGCTAAAGCCAAAGACAAGTCGTTTTGCAAAGCAGTAATTTTAGCAAGCTTGACTCCAATATCAGGCCTTAGTGTATATTGGGTCACGGTCGGCCCAATATTAACATCAGCCATCTCAACCATAATGCCGAAATTCTCCAATGTTTTTTGGATAACCCTTTGATTATTTTCAACATTGCCGGCTGAAACAGAAGTGCCAGCATCTTGCTCAAGTAATTTTAGCGATGGGGCTGTCCATGTTGTAGGGAACGGTTTCAAATCGTTCCCTACGGATTGTTCTGATTCTGGTTCTGATTCTGTTTTAATTGCCGATCTTCTTTGAACTATTTTTTCTTTAATATCCTGTTTTTTGTTTTTAATCAATTCTAAAATCGGGATATTCAAGCTTATTAAAACAGCAATTACCAGCAAACTAAATAAAATTATAAAACTAACCGGGGTCCCGGCATATTTGAGCAAAAAATAGCTAGCAGCTGCGCCAAGATAGCCGCCTTTTAAACCAGAAACTTGAAAAATACCAAGCAAGCTTAGAATAAATAAAGCTAAGCCAATGCGAAAAATTAATTTTCTTTGCCAGATTATTAAAATTAAAACTAATGGCACAAGCCAAAGGCCGTAACCCATTAGTTTATCAAGGCAAAACTTATAATAATTGCCGACCTGGCCGGCTTTGTTTAAAAAAGATAAAAGCGTAATAATCAAAAGCGCTGCTAAACAAATCAGAATAATGCTTTTTTTTACTTGGGGATGAAGATCTTTCATGCTATTTCTATATTTTAACTCTAATCTTATTGAATTGCAAGATTGCATAACAATAAAACAAAAAGCGGGTCAAAAACACCCGCTTTATTATACATTACTATTTCTTCAATCTCTCTCTGGCCAGTTCAACCAGCTGGGGCGGGGTAATTTCTGTTTTGAAAACAACCTCATCAGCTCCTGAATTTTGAGCTTCTGCGATCACTGCTTCTTCGCTGACATTAGTCAGCATAATAATCTTAATCTTCTCTGTCTCTGGATCAGCTTTAATCTGCTTTAAAATCTCTAGGCCGTCTAAGTCGTCTATCTTGATATCCAAAAGCACTAAATCAGGCTTTTCTCTCTTGATCATTGCCAGCCCTTCTCTGCCTTTGTTAGTGGACAGCAAATTCATGTCCTGGCCGGCTTTTTCAAAAGCCATTTTGTAAAGCTTGAGCAAAATTGCGTCATCTTCAATTAAGAGAACTTTTGGCATAATTGCGCAAATTAAATATTAAATTAATAGCCGCCGGCAGTGGCTGGCAGAGTAACAATAAACTCTGCTCCTTTGTTTCTGCCTTCTGACTCCGCTTCTATTTTGCCGTGGTGCCTGTCAATAATGCCTTTGGCAATAAACAAGCCCAGGCCAGAGCCTGAAACATGCATTTTGCCTGCCAGCCCGCCTCTTGAAAATTTCTTGAACAGCTTTTTTTTGTCATCTTTGTCCAGGCCGATGCCAGTATCTTTAACTATAATTTTGATATGCTTCCAGTCCGGCTGTTTGAGAATAATTTCTACACCGCCTTTTTTAGTATATTTTTCAGCATTATCTATTAAATTAGTCAAGACCATCTGAATGTATTTAGGATCAACTAGAACCTGCCTAATAGGACGTTGCTTTGGCTTGATGAATTTGAGATATAAGCCTTTTTTATCATAATTCGGCTTAAGCGTCTGGATTATTTCTTCAATCATTTTTTCAATATCTATTGGATCGTATTCAATAATTAGCCGGCCGCCTTCAATTTCCAGGGCGTCAAGCATGTCATTGGTAATAGAGGTCAGTCTGGCAATGCTTGTTTCAGCGTCTTGAATCAGACTTTTTCTTTCTTCTGGAGTCTCGGCTTCAGCCATCATCGCGATTGCTCCTTGAATGCCTGTTAAAGGCGTTCTTAACTGGTGCGAGACAATATGCAGAAAATCTGTTTTTATTTCCAACAGCTTTTTCACATCTCTGGTCTGCTCATCAACTTTTTCCTGCAAGTGCTTTGAAAAATCCTTAACCTGATCATAAAGCCTGGCGTTTTCAATGCCGACTGATGTCTGATTGGCCAAGGTTTCCAGCAATTCTAAATCTTCTTTGGTATAGGCGTCGCCGGACAGTTTTCTGCCAAGGACAATAATGCCTTCAAGTTTTTCTTTGACAATTAAGGGCAGGCATAAAACCGCTTCAATTTTTTCCATATTGCTTTTAAGCTTTTCAAGAGCCTGCTTTTCTTCTCTGCCAGCGTCGCTAATCATCATTTTTAGTTCTTCATAAACAAGAGGCTGTTTTGTTTTCTGCAGATGCTCGGTCAAAAAATTGTCCTGCACCAGGGAAATGCCGTTTTCCTCCTCAAACCCGACAACTTTTTGGATATAAAACTCTGTTGTTTTGGCATTTCTTAAAAGCATTCCTGCTCTGTTAAGGCCCATTGTGTTTTTAGTTGTTTCAACAATCAATTCAGCCAGCTTATTAAGATCAATAATAGCGGCCAGTCTGCCAGAGACTTCTTTTAAGGCCTGCTGATAAGAAGTGATTTTTCTGAAAAAGAGCTTGTCAGCCAGTTTTTGATATAATGCACGAGAATTAAAGACTTGATATCCACCAAGATTAAAGTTAATGATAAATATCATAAATTATTAAATGATGTTATTGCAATTATAACAAAGCCAATAAAATAAAGCAATAAAAAAACGGCTAAGGCGATATCTTTCTGCCTCAACCGTCAATCTTTTTAGCCCTGACAGCCATGCCACCTCCTTGAAAAATTCCTTCTTCGGCTTCAATTTTAAATCCTAGATTAACTAGAAAAGCAAGAAATTCTTCTCGACTCGGATATTCAATAATACCCTGCTCGGCATAGGCATGGAATTTACGAGCTGTTTTTCTTACGCCAGCAGCTTTAACGCAACGATAAGGATTTGCCAGAAATTCCTTTAGTAAATTTTTTTTAATCATCGCTGGGAAATCCCATCCTTTGAACATAATACTGGCGTAAATATAGCCGCCGGGCTTGATTGTACGATAGGATTCCTTCAAAGCTATTTCCCAGCCACGATGCGGCAGATAGTAAAGCGTGATGCTGTATACTTGGGCATCAAAATTGTTGTCAGGCCAAGGATAGAGTTGGGACAAATCCTGCCGCTCAAAATTAAATAGGCTACCAAATATACTTAAACGCGGAGCAATAAGTTTAGTAGCTGTTTTTTTGGCTTCGTGCAACATCTTTCTTGACCAATCAACCGCAACTATCTTTTTTGGTGGCCAGAAATTTTCAAGAATCATGGGAAACATTGCTCCAGTTCCACATCCACCATCCAATATAATGGCATTTGGCTGAGGAAGCAATAAGTCCCTCATTGTTGCCCAATATTTCTTGAAAAGCCTTATCTCAACCACATACTTATAGCCGTCTTCGCAGTATTGATCCCAATCTTCTGGAAGATCCCTTGGATCCAGGATTAACTTATCATTGGCTTTTTTAGCTTTATCCATCAAGCCTTCTGTCGAATAAGATTTAATGGCTTGCGCCACAAACAAGGATTTCATTATTATCGCCTCCTAACAGCTAAATTTGCTTAAAATATAAGCATTTTATTATTTTGTTTTCGAGGTTCTTTGTTACCATAAGACTAATACACTTTTTTGTATTTGTAAAGGGTTTTAAAGAAAAAGAGCGGATTATTAGTTTA
>JBDRLZ010000011.1:0-8697 GCA_043812555.1 bacterium | reverse complement strand
TAACTCCTTTCTATCCGAAATGTTTTCGTATAACTGACCTTTCTTGACATATTATACGAACTTAGATTATAATTAATGCGCATAACTAATTTCAAATTTATTTTACCATCTTTTTTAAAATTATGCAACAAAAATACTTGGAACAAACAAACCAAGAATTAAGATTGAGAAATTATAGTTTCAAAACTATAAAGGCCTATCTTGGTTGTTTAAGAAAATATTTTGATTTTAAAAAATTTAATTTAGAAAAAATAGACGAGGAAAATATAAAACAGTTTTTATTAAATAAACAAGACAAAAATTATTCTTCACAAACGATAAATCTTTACTTAAATGCAATAAAATTTTTTTACCGCGAAGTATTGAAAATTCCCAAAAAGATAAATTTAAAATTCGCCAAGCGAAGTAAAAAACTACCAATTGTTCTATCAAGAGAAGAAATCAAAAACATCATTAATGCAATCAGAAATCCAAAACATAAATTGATAATCTCTTTAGCTTACGGCGCCGGCTTAAGAATCAGCGAAGTTATTAGTTTAAAAGTAAAAGATATCAATTTAGAAGAGCTAACTATTCATCTTAAAAGCGCTAAGGGCAAAAAAGATAGGATTACTATTTTTCCGGAGAAGATCAAGGGCGATTTACAAAATTTAATCGCCGGCAAAAATTTAGACAGCTATGTTTTTGAAAGCGAACGAGGTGGAAAATTAACCGAACGGACAGGGCAAAAAGTTTTTAAAAACGCACTCCGAGAAGCCGGTATCAAAAAAGACGCTACTTTTCATTCATTAAGACACAGCTTTGCCACTCATTTATTAGAAAACGGTGTTGATACTCGTTATGTCCAAGAACTTTTAGGACATCAGAATATTCGCACAACTCAAATCTATACTAAAGTTACTAACCCAAAATTAAAAAATATTAAAAGTCCCCTAGATAACATATGAAAAATATTAGAAACTTCTGTATAATCGCCCATATAGACCACGGAAAATCAACTTTGGCTGACCGGTTTTTGGAAATCACTGGCACTGTACCGAAAAATAAAATGCGGCCGCAGATGCTGGATCAAATGGATTTAGAAAGAGAGCGAGGCATAACTATCAAGCTCCAGCCTGTTCGCATGAAATACAAGAATTTTATTTTGAATTTAATTGATACGCCCGGGCACATGGATTTTTATTATGAAGTAATGAGATCTTTAGGAGCAGTTGAAGGCGCTATCTTATTAGTTGACGCAGTCAAAGGCATTCAAGCGCAGACGCTTTCTAATTTGCATTTAGCGCAAAAACAAAATTTAAAAATTATTCCAGTAATTAACAAAATTGATTTGCCAAATGCCCGAACCAAAGAAGTTGAGCAAGAAGTCAAACAGCTTTTAAAGACTAAAAAAATAATAAAAATTTCAGCAAAATTCGGCACTAACATAGAACAAGTTTTAGAAGAAATTATCAGCGAAATTTCGTGTCCAAAGAAGAAAAGTTTTTTAGTCTTTGATGCGTTTTATGATTCTTACAAAGGCGTTATCGCCTATGTCAGAGCGAACCAAGATATATTCGGCGATGTTGGCATATTTACCCCTGAAATGAAAAAAACTAAAAAATTATCAGCCGGTGAAATCGGCTGGATTGCTACTGGCGAAAAAAATCTTGAAAATTATCTCCAAAAAATCGGCTGGCAAACTCCCCAGCCAATGGTTTTTGCCAGCATTTACCCGTCCCAAGACCATGATTTTAATATTTTAAAATCATCTTTTAATAAGTTAAAATTAAATGACGCAGCCTTGAGTTTTCAAGAAGAGTCGTCAGGCGCCTTGGGTCGGGGGTTTAAATGCGGCTTTTTAGGAATGCTGCACTTAGAAATTATTATCGAACGCTTAAAGCGGGAATATAATTTGGATTTAGTTGTAACAACGCCGCAAGTTGAGCATCAAGGCAATAACGAGCCATGGGTTAAACTTGATATTATTACTCCCAAAAAATACCTGGGCCAAATAATGAACTTATTTAAAAAAATACGAGGCGAATACAAAGACACAAAATACTTAGAAGATATTTTAAATATCCAATATCAAGCTCCTTTGGCTGATATTATTACTGATTTTCATGACAACTTAAAAAGCGCTAGCGCTGGTTATGCTTCTATGAGTTATCAGACTTTAGGAATGCGTCCGGGCAATTTGGTTAAACTAGAAGTTTTAATCGCCCATGAGCCGGTTAAAGCCCTAGAACAAATTGTTCCAAAAGAATTTGCTTTTGCCAGAGCAGAAAAATTGGCTGAAAAATTAAAAAAGCTTGTGCCGCGCCAAAATTTCGCCGTAGCTATTCAAGTAGCTATTGACGGACGAATCGTCGCTCGCGAGACAATTTCCGCTTTAAAAAAAGATGTGACTGGCGATTTATACGGCGGTGATTATACAAGAAAGAAAAAATTATTAGTCAAGCAAAGAAAAGGCAAGAAAAAACTCGAAAAATTCGGCAGAGTTAATCTAGGGAGCGAAGTTTTTATTAAGCTCTTAAAAAGATAGCTTGTTTATTTGTCTGAATCTTGTTTTTTTGGTATAATTTACTTGTGCTCAAATTTATTTTAAAGCTTTTTGTTTTAGTTATAATAATTTTTATTGCTGTTTTTTATTTTTTTGGTCGAAGCCAGCAGCCGGAAAAAATAAATTATGGCATTAGCTTCTCGCAAAAATACGCCCAAGAATTAGGCTTAGATTGGCAGGAAGCATATCTAGCTCTTTTAGACGATTTAGGCATTAAAAAATTAAGACTAATCGCTTATTGGGATTTAATCGAGCCAGAGCAGGGGATTTATAATTTTCAAGATTTGGATTGGCAAATAACAGAGGCTTCTAAAAGAGGGGCTCAAGTTGTTCTAGCAGTTGGCTATAAACTGCCAAGATGGCCCGAGTGTCATATTCCGGAATGGGCTCAAAAACAAGATATTTTGGAATTTTTAGAGCAGGTTATTAAGCATTATCGCGATATGCCAATAATCATTGCTTGGCAAATAGAAAACGAGCCGTTTACGCCTTTTGGCATTTGCCCAAAATTAAGCGTGAAGCTTTTAGACAAAGAAGTTTATCTGGTCAAGGCTTTTGATGATCGGCCTGTAATTTTAACTGATTCCGGCGAATTAAGCGTATGGCTTAGAGCCAGCCGCAAATCTGATATTTTCGGCACGACTTTATATAAAACAGTTTGGAATAAATATCTAAAATATATTGATTATCCAATCCCAGCCTGGCTGTATTCTCTGCGGGCAAAAATTATAAGAAAGCCGGTTATTGTTTCAGAAATGCAAGCCGAGCCATGGGGGCCAAAAGCAATTCGCGAAATGGAGCTTGAAGAGCAGTTTAAGTCTATGAGTCCGGAAAAATTTAGAGATATTGTTGATTTTGAAAAACAAACAGGAATTTCAGAGGTTTATTTATGGGGCGCTGAATGGTGGTTTTGGCTGAAAAATATTAAAGGCGATAATTCTATGTGGGAGGAGGTGAGAAAAATCTTGTGATCTCTCTTTATCTAATTTTTTTCTGGATAATCTTGGCCTTTGCCAGCTGTTCTTTTTGGGAAGCATATTCTGAAGGCGAAAATGTCGGCGCGTCCAAGCAGTGCGGCTGGACAATTAAAATCGGTAAATATAAAATCAAGGCTTATCATTTTTGGCTTTGGTATATTTCTGTGCCAATGTTTTTGGCTTTGCCGCTTTTAATTAGTTTTAGCCGAGAATTGTTAGGCGTGATTTTAGCTGGATATTTTATCGGCAGTGTTATTCAGGATTTTTTCTGGTATGTTGTTAACCCAAAATATCCTTTCAAAAAATTTAACCAAAAAGATGTTTCCTGCTGGCCTTGGTGGGGTATTGGCAAATTTAAACTGCCTTATTTTTATTGGATTGACTTTGCTGGCGCAATATTAAGCTGGTGGTTTTTAATAAGATGACAGAAAAACAAGAACTAATTGATTTATTAATCCGCGAGAATTATTTAAAAACCCCTCGCATTATTAAGGCATTCAAAAAAATAGACCGGGCTGATTTTGTTTTGGAGCAGTTTAAAAAAGAGGCTTATGCTAATTATCCTCTTTCAATTGGCCATAATCAAACAATTTCCCAGCCAGCCACAGTTGCTTTTATGCTTGAATTATTAGAGCCAAAACCCGGCGATAAAATTTTAGATATTGGTTCTGGCTCTGGCTGGCAAACTGCTTTGCTGGCGCATATTGTTAAACAGGTTTTTGCCATAGAGCGAATTCCGGAATTAAAAAAATTTGGGGAAAAAAATGTGGCAAAATATGGCTTTGACAATATTAAATTTATTTGTACTGATGGCTCAAATGGTTTGCCGGAACAAGCGCCTTTTGATAAAATAATTATTGCGGCTAGCGCAGAAAAAATGCCGGAAATTTTGCGCCAGCAATTAACAGAAAACGGCCGCTTGGTTCTGCCAATAAAAAATAGCATCTGGCTAATCACGAAAAAATCTCAGCAAGAATTTCCCGGCTTTGTTTTTGTGCCGCTGATCAAAGATTAACAAATTTGTCAAAAACCCTTGACAAATTTTTGGGTTTATGCTATGCTGTAAATACTTGAAAAACACAGCGATAAATGAGCGTGAGGATTCGTGTAATCTTGTTCATGCTCATCTATAGCTGTGGTTTCAAAGCCGATTTAGATTTATCTGATCGGCTTTTTTTGCAATTTTTTGGATTATTAGCTATAATCATAAATCAATGTTTAAAGCCTACAGCTTAAATCTTATAACTTACGGCTTAATCGCAGTTTTAACTCTGGTCTTTTTAATTTGGCTGATTTATCCGGAAAAGCAATCGCCCCAATCAGCGCCAGAAGTTCAAGTAACTTTTCCCGAAGGATTCACAGTCAAGCAAATTCAAGACAGATTGGCCGCTAATAATCTTGTTTTTGAACTCGATGAAAATCTTGAGGGCTATTTATTTCCTGATACTTATCGGTTTTACAAAAACAGCACTGCTGAACAAGCAATCAAAAAAATGCAGGATAATTTTAATGCCAAAGTCGGCGAAATTAGCTATGATGATTTAATTTTAGCCTCTATTGTTCAAAAAGAAGTTTCTAATCAAGAAGATATGAAAAAAGTCGCTGGCATATTTTTAAAGCGCTTAAAAGTAAACATGCCTTTGCAATCCGACGCAACAATTAATTTTATAACCGGCAAAAACTTAACCCAGCCAAGCATAAAAGACACCAAAACAGCGTCGCCCTATAATACTTATTTAAATTTAGGATTGCCGTTAGCGCCAATTTGCAACCCCGGACTAACGGCAATTGAAGCAGTGCAAAATCCCGAAGAAAGCGCTTATTGGTATTTTTTAACCCCGCCAGACATACCGACAATTTATTCAAAAAGTTTAGAAGAGCATAATGCGGCTAAAGCCAAGTTCTTGACTAGTAAAAATTAAAAAGCTACAATAAACAACAATGAAAACAGCCCTAATCATTGCGCCGAAAGACTTCAAAGACGAAGAATATTTTGTGCCTAAACAAGCGTTTGAAAACGCTGGATTTATAGTTGAAACAGTTAGCTCTAAATTCGGACCGGCAATTGGCGTTGATGGCAACGAAGCAAAGGTCGATGTTTTAAACAAAAACTTAAAAATAGATGATTACGGCGCAATTGTTTTTGTCGGCGGTCCAGGCGCTCAAAAATACATTGAAGATCCAGAAGCTCATAGAATCGCTCAAGACGCAGTCTCTAAAAACAAAATTCTTGGAGCAATCTGCATTGCTCCGGCTATTCTGGCTAAAGCCGGCGTTTTAAAAGACAAACAGGCAACGGTTTGGTTTTCTAATTTAGACAAAAGCGCAATTAAAATATTAGAACAAAACCAGGCAAAATACTTAGACAGAGATGTTGTTGAAGACGGCCGAATTGTAACTGCCAGCGGCCCAAAAGCAGCCCAGAAATTTGCCCAGGCAATTATTAAACTACTTGAATGATTACTCGATCCAAAAAAGAAGAATTAGTCAAAAACTTGGCTGAAAAATTCAAAAAAGCCAAAGCAATTATTTTTACGGATTTTAGCGGCGTGAAAGTTCCGGAGCTTGAAGATTTGCGGGCCCAATTAAGAGAACAAGACATAGAGTACCAGATAATTAAAAAAAGTCTGTTAAAGCGAGTTTATCCGCAAATAGATTATCAAGGGCCGATTGCCGTGGCTTTGGCTGATGACGAAATCGCGCTTTCAAAAATTTTATATAATTTTAATAAGATAAAAATTATTGGCGGCCGCGATTTGGATTTGACAAAAATAGAAGAATTAGCTAAACTGCTCTCTAAAGAAGAATTATTAATCAAATTTGTCTATTTGTTAAAAAATAATCTTAATAAATTAATTTTATGCCTAAAAAATATCAAAGCTTAATAAAAAAAATAGAAGAAATGTCAGTCAAAGAACTAGCCAAACTTGTTAAAGAGCTGGAAGAAAAATTTGGTCCAGTTGTTGCAGCGGCAGCGCCAGCTGCGGCTCAAGCAGGAGCTGGAGCTGAAACAGTTGCTAAATCTGAATACAATCTTGAGCTTCAAGATGCTGGTTCAAATAAAATTGCTGTGATTAAAGTAGTTAAAGAGATAACAGGCAAGGGCTTGATTGAAGCCAAGCAAATAACCGAAGCCCTGCCAGCTATACTTAAAGAAAAAGTCAAAAAAGAAGAAGCTGAAGAACTTAAAAAAAAGCTTGAACAAGCTGGAGCCAAAGTTGAACTTAAATAAAGGTTTTTAAAATGTTAAGCAACAGAGGTCCCCTTGCTGATCAAATGCGGCCAGAATCTTTTAATGAATTTTTGGGCCAAGAAGAGATTTTGGGCAAAGGCGCATTGCTTAAAAAAGCAATAGAATCAGACAAGGTGCCGTCAATAATTTTTTGGGGGCCGCCTGGCTCCGGCAAAACAACTTTAGCTTTTATAATTGCTAAAAAAACAAAGTCTGCGTTTCAGCAAATCAGCGCTGTTTCTTCCGGCAAAAAAGACTTAATAACAATTATTAATATAGCTGGGCAAAACAAGCGGTTAGGCCAAAAAACGATTTTGTTTATTGATGAAATCCATCGCTGGAACAAAGCCCAGCAAGACGCTCTTCTGCCTTATGTTGAAAAAGGGCTGATAACTTTAATCGGCGCAACGACTGAAAATCCAAGTTTTGAGATTAGGCCGGCTCTGCTCTCAAGATGCCGAGTTTTTGTTTTAAAAAGGCTTAGCCTAAAAAACCTTGAAAAAATACTAGCCAAAGCAATTAGGAAACTCGAAATAAAATTATCAAAAAGCCTAATAAGCTTGATTGCCGGCTTGAGCAATGGCGACGCTAGAACAGCGCTTAATGCGCTTGAGTATTTGGTTAGCGCGTCCAAGGGCGCAGTAATTAACAAAGCAGTTATTAAACAAGCTTTTCAAAAATCGCATTTGTTTTACGATAAAAACGGCGAAGAACATTATAATATAATTTCAGCTCTTCATAAATCAATGCGCGTTTCTGATGCTGACGCGGCTTTGTATTGGCTGTCAAGAATGCTTGAGGCTGGAGAAGATCCTCTTTATATTGCTCGAAGAATTATCAGGTTTGCTTCTGAAGATATTGGCATTGCTAATTCCCGCGCTCTAGAACAAGCTGTGGCAGCTTATCAAGCTTGTTATTTTATTGGTATGCCGGAGTGCAGTCTTGCTCTGGCCCAGGCTGTTGTTTATATGGCGAAATGCACGAAATCCAGGGAGCTTGATGAGGCTTATGCTGAATCCAAAGAAGATGTTTTAAAATATGGCAATCTTGATGTGCCGCTGTCTATTCGCAATGCGCCGACTAAATTAATGCGCGAGCTTGGCTATGGCAGCGGCAAGCAAAAATTTATGCCGGAAAAATTAAAAAACAAAAAATACTTGAAATAACTCTCTAACAATGCTAGTATTTTAATCAAGGGCGCATAGCTCAGTTGGTTAGAGCGCGTCACTGATAATGACGAGGTCCATGGTTCGAGTCCATGTACGCGCACCAAAATTGGAACAGCAAGTAGGCGGGTAATGACGGGGTCGGAGGTTCGAGTCCATGTACACGCACCAAATAATTTGCGTTTAATGACAGGGTCAGGGAAAAATTCAGATTAAAATCTGAATTTTTTTATTAAATTAACTATCACATAAATACCAGCGATCGCGTGTATATATGTGATAGTGTGGTCGAAATATAAAAATAATAATTATAAAAAAAGCCCGCAGCAACTAAGCTTTGGGCGAGCGCGAGTAATCAGGTCTTTCATCAGGTAGCCTAATGACAGCGAGTAGTGGCAAGAGGCCGGCAAGAAGCAAAAACATCTGGCCAGGGAATATCCAAGCAGCCATTCTGCCCTGACCCGCATCAACGGACAATTGATGCAATGGTAACTTCATTGTAGCGAAGGCGACTAAGAAGAATGGCACGCAAAGCAGGAGAAACGCACCGTATTGTGTAGAAGACACGAGTTGTGGCCGCGCGATCCAAACACACGAAACAGCCGGCACAAGCAACCAGATCACCCCCGATCAACAGTGCCATGTTCTCCCCACCGGTGTCACCAAAGATGTCGGCGAATAGAACAGTACCGTGCCAGATGATCCCGATTGCTGCCCAAACAGTCAGCGTCACCGTGACTGCAATAACGGATTGCCCGATTTTTTTCATCACAGTCT
>JBDRLZ010000010.1:0-41914 GCA_043812555.1 bacterium | reverse complement strand
AAATTTTGAGGGCACCTAATTAAAGCATGCCCTCAACAATACAACTCTCAATCATAGATTGAGAGAAATGCCAAGCACTGTTTTCTGGGTATCGTCCTCAAAATCATAAGCTGGCAATCCCCAAATCTTGAAATGAGTTTTAGGAATGCTTATTTCAACTAAGGGGCCAACACCAGTAAATCGTTTGCCTAAAATACCAGCAGTGACGATTTTATTTATGGTGTATGTAGCTTTCCCAAGCCACCAGTATCCACTGCCGCCATCTTCATAATATGCAATAGCTGAAACAGGCCCCTTGCCAGCCCAGAAAAAAGTAGCAATTCGCCAGGGGCTGTCTGCGGTTTCCATACCGCCGCCAGCTCCTATTTGAAGCCATGATCTTGGCGAATATGCCAGCCCACTATAGCCCTCGCAATATGTTTTGCCTATCATGCAATAGGCGAATACCTGAACTTTTTTGTTAATATCATGCGTGTTGTAAAAGTTCAGAACAGGAGTGACTTCGCCGTCAACAATCTTGTTGTGGCTTTCAAAGAAAAAGCCAGCTTGAGCACTCAAGGGTAGTAATATAATTGCAGAAGTCATTACTGCAATTAAAACTAGGGCTTTCATTTTTCTTACCTCCTTTAAATAAATTTTGAAGGTACAAGTCCTCCAACTAAAAAACTACACCATATAATCTTGTGTAGCCAATTACAATACTACTGTAAAAATAGAATTTGTCAAGAAAAAGCAGGGGTTTAATCCTGCTTTGTTATACAAAATTGCTTTTTTGCATAGTTAGATCAAAAAATCAAAAAATCTGCCGTTGTTTTGGATACTGACTTAAAAACTTTTTTGAGTCCATGGTTTTACCATACATAAATGGCCAAGTGAATTCTTTGAGGCTTTGCAATAACCTTTGGCGGATTTTAACATCTGTGGTTTCGATTAAATCTTCAAGAATTACAAAATTAAAGCCTTGTGAGAATCCTCCGCAGATACTTGCCATAACACAACCATCGCCGAATATGCCTGTGATAATAAAATAACGGATTCTTTTCTCTTTTGCCAACCCCTGAAGTTTCTTGTTTGTAAAGACATCGTAATGATTTTTTGTTATTACAACATCTTGAGCCTCAGGGCTCACTAAATAGAATTCTTCTGCAAAACCAGAATCATCTTTTGAATAATAACAAGCCTTTGGGTCAGTATAAAGTTCGTTAATATTGTCGGTTAAATATTCTTTTTGCCAAGGGGTTGTGTTAGCGAAAATTACTAATCCTCCAAAGCTCTTCCGATAATCTGCGATAAAGTCTTTTAATTTCGGGATCATTGCCCTAATCTTGAAAAAAGAAATGCCCCATTCGGGAATTTCACATTTCTCGTGAGCACAAGAATTTATTATATCAATCACCAACAAAGCTGTGTTTGATTGATTCATTTTTTTGTAAAGCTCCATGTTTGTCTCCTTTTTCTTAGCTAATTCAATTAAAACAAATTATTTAAAAAATTGCAAGATTTGCTCTTCTTTATAAATACTTTAAGAATTCTGCTTTGGCTAAACCGCTGCACCTAATAATATTACCCAATGTGCCCTTTGGGATATCTCTGCCTTTGTGAACTGAAGAATTAAAACCAGTTTTAACATCAAAATCCACCCCAACTATTAATTCTTCAACAACAGAGTTCTTGGCAGTTTTTATTTTCTTGTCTTTTGGTATAGATTCCCCATCTTGTAAAAGAGCTTCTAAGTAAAGCTCAGCTGCTTCGCAAATATTATAGCGCGCCTCTTCTAAGCTGTCTCCAAAAAAAAACAGCCAGACAAAGCTGGAACGCGAGCATTGTAAACATTTTTATTGTCTTCTTCCGGCTCAAAAATTGTTGTAAAACTATAAAATTGCATATTATTTATATAATAAAATAATTATTGTTTGATGTCAAACATCAATGTCTTTTGTCTTAACAAAAACAAGATTTTTTCTTTGATCTCTCTAAAGCTCTTGTTAATAATCTCTTTATTAGTAATAACAACTATATCATAGCCAGTCTTCAATTCAAGCTGACGCAAAATTTCTTTAATTCGCCGCCTGATTTTATTGCGGATAACAGCTTTTTTAGAAACTTTTAAACTCACGATTATACGAAATCGGTTTTCCTGGAGAGTGTTTGGCTTGTATTTTAGATAAAGAAAATCAGGCATAACTAAACAGTTAATTTCTTCCTGCCTTTAGCTCTTCGCCTCTTTAAAACGCGGCGGCCTGGCTTAGTTCTCTTCCGAGCCATAAACCCGTGCTCTCTCTTTCTTTTTCTCTTTTTTGGCTGATAAGTTCTTTTCATAATTTTTGTTGATTATTAATTTCTTTTTTTTAAAATTAGATCTCCTGTAACACAGGGATAGTCATTGTAAAAGTTGACCCCCTGTCTTCGCCTTCGGATTTGGCTTGGATTGTGCCTTTGTGGCCTTCAACAATTGATTTGGCAATAAAGAGACTTAAACCTGATGAGTTGACATTCATTGTTTTTGAGCCGCGGCCTCTTTTGAACTTCTGGAAGAGAATGTCTTTGTCTTCTTGGGTTAGACCAATGCCAGTGTCTTGGACTTTAATTGAGATTGTCTTGCCTTGTTTATTATGTTCAGTTGAGATTGTGACCTTGCCTTTTTCTTTGGTATACCAGATAGCATTGTCAATAAGTTTGTTTAAAGCTGATTTAAGATAATTCTCGTCAGCCATAATGGTTGGCAAGGGTTCTTTTGATTTCTGATATGCTAAATCAATTCTCTTAGCTTTGGCAATGACTTCAAATATCTTCATTGACTGATGAATAATATCATCAACTTGAGCGGCTTTAAACTCAAAATCAGGCAGTTTGCCTTCAAAAGTTGAGGCTTCCATAATTGAGTCAACAATTAACAATAATCTGTTAGCTGCTGCATAAGAGTCTTTGATAAATTGTTCTTTCTGCGCTCCAGCCACATCGCCCTCGCTGATCATTGATAACATACTTCTAAAAATAGTTGTTGGCGTGCGCAGTTGATGGGAAATGGTATTCAAGAGTTCGGTTTTCATACCCAGGAGCTCGGTAATGCTTTTGGTCTGCTCAGCAACTTTCCCTTCAAGATTCTCTTTTAAATCATTGACTTCGGCATAGAGCCGGGCATTTTCTATAGCAATTGAGGTTTGATTGGCTAAGATTTCAAGAATTTCTAGATCTTCTCTTGAATAAGCATCTTCTGATAGTTTTCGGCCCAAAACAACGAGGCCCTCGAGTTTATCTTTGACAATTAAGGGTAGACAGAGTACTGCCTCAATCCGCTTCATATTATCTCTTAAATTAACAAGGCTATTTCTGATTTGCTCATCTAGCGCATCTCTAATCATCAGTTTTAATTCTTCATAAACAAGCGGCTTTTTTGTTTTCTGCAGATGCTCTGTCAAAAAGTTGTCTCTGACCAGAGAAATGCCGTTCTCTTCTTTAAAACCAATGATTTTCTGAATCTTAAACTGGCTAGTTTGATTATCTCTTAATAATACCCCAGCTCTTTCCAAGCCCATGGTGTTTTTGGTTGTTTCAACAAGCAAGCTTATCAGTTTATCAAGATCAATAATGGTTAAGAGTTTATCAGAGATTTTTTTGAGGGTTTGTTGGTAAGAAATAATTTTTTTGAAAAACAATTTATCAGCTAATTTTTGAAGCCGGGAACGGAGCGGCACAAACAAGGCGATAGTTAAAGCCATGGCCATTGCCCCGCCAATCATCAGAACTGGATTTGGGCTGTAATTCATCAAATGAGCCATTAGCCATATTGAGGAAATAGTCAAGCCGACAACAATACTTAAAGCCAGCAGAAAAACCCCGCTTCTTTGAAGTATCAAGCGGACATCCATTAGGCGGTAGCGAGTGATTGCGTAAATTGTAGCCGCAACGGCGAATAAAGAGCCGCAAGTGCTGAGCCAAAAATATCTGGTATTGTTTGCGGCCAAAGGTAATATTGCGTCCAAAATTATTACAAAAACAAGGCAGAGGAAAAGCCCGACAAAAATATAACGTAGCTGCATTTTTAAAATACCCTTTGCTTTAAAATATTTTTTGATTAGAATTGCGATAAACCATGCAAAACCGAATAAACTAGCGAAAATACAAAAAAACAAATAAGCCGGGCCCAAAATTGTTTCCACTTGTCCGGAAATTTTTATTACATCTTTAATCCATAAATCAGTAAACCAGAGAATATAAAGAAAAACCAATGATAAGGTGCAATAACTTGCCATCGGCAAAAAAACTTTTCTTTTCTGTTTTGGCGGTTCTGGGAAGATTAAAGCAAAATAGAAATAGCTTGGAATAAAAGCGATTAAAACGATCGAATAAACAATCTTAATCCAGATAAAGCTTGAAAATACAACTGGGCGTTCGTAAAAATATAAAGTAAAAGACCACATACCGAGAGAGATTGGTACAAAAGCAAAGGCTGTGTTTGTTATTTTTCTTTTGCTTCTGAAAAATAAAAGCCCTCCCAAAAATAGGTTAGCAAAGGCAACTAATATAATTATAGCCTTAATATCCATCTCAAAAATAATTATAATACAAGTCTAAAAAAAAGAAAAGGCTGAGATAGGTTGATTTTATCTCAGCCGATAATTTGTTGCGATTTTGCTCATCTTAGCTTTGACAGCTATGCCCGCTCCCCAAAAAATATCTCTGGTGACAATCTCGTCTACTCCTGACTTTTTTAACAGACTCAACAGTCCTTCACGGCTTGGATAGCGCACACCGGCTTCTTTAGCGCATTCATTGATCATTGCAGGATATTTTTTGTGTCTTAGCGCCCATAAAAGATTAATAAATCCAAAGGGCGAGCCAAAAAGCGTCTCTAGTTTCCATTTATTCTCTTTAATAAGAGCGGTCTGATCGCATCCCTCTAAAAGAGTGGAAACATAAATATGTCCTCCATGTTTTGTGACGCGGCAAAACTCGCGAACTGCATGAGACCAGCCCGGATCAGTCAAGTAATAAATCACGATGTTTGACACAATAGCATCAAATTCGTCATCTTCCCATGGCAATGTTTCGGTTAGATCAATTTTCTTGATGTCAAACACTTTTAGGTGAGGACTTATCAGCTCTCTCGCTGTTTTTTCAGCCTTTCTAAGCATAGTGTTTGAAATATCAGCACCGACCAATGTTCTCGGCCACATTTTATTCAAAATAGACTCGAACATTGTGCCTGGTCCGCACCCGGCATCCAGCACACTCCCGCCGTTTCCAACCGGAACAAACATCCCTTCAAGAGTTTTTTTAATCTCTTTGAAAAAACTAAGTTTATACCAATTATTGTAATTAATCTTGCCATATTCTTCCCATAATTGGAATAATTTTTGCTTTGTTGGATGTAGTTCTAACTCCTTGTCTGCTGGGATGGGCCTTATTAAAGCATCAACATCAGCATACATTCTAAATCCTCCTTTTATATTGAATTTTCCAAGTACACAAGTTTTATTTTCAACGTTCACTCTTATTTTCACCCTACCACACCTAGGAAAATTTGTAAAGGGTTGTCAAAGAAAAAACCACCCAAAGCCAATTTTTACTCTGAGTAGTTTGTTTTTTTAATCTTTTATCCCTCCGCAACAAAAGGGCACATTGGGTCGCATGCTGTAAGTGATTCGCGTGCTTTATAAGCACGGCTTCTGCAACCTCCGCAGAATGATAAATATTCACAAGAACCGCAGGGTTCTGCGTATTCAGGCCGGTTTCGTAAAACCGCAAATAAATCACTTTTAAGCCAAATATTTTCTAATCTGTCGTTTGCAATATTCCCTGCAGGAATTCTAAAAAATGGGCACGGCACAACTTCGCCATTTGGAAGCACAGAGCAAGAAGCAATGCCTGCTGTGCATCCGCCCTGGACCCCACCGTAATTTTTTAATTTTTTATTTGCCAGTATAGCTGTCAATGGACAAGTGTAGCGCAATATTAAGCCTTGTTTTTCTAGCTCAAATATTTTTTTGCTCACTTGCCAAAACTCGGGTTTAGATAAAGCATAATCAATACTTCTAGTATTCGGTTGCATAACATTTAAGCCAAGGTCTATTTTCTCGTTTTGAGATGTCTGTATTATTTCATCAATCAAATGCATATTACATTTGTGGATAGTTGCAAAAAGATAACAATTAATTCCAGCTTCTTTCAAGAGATTAGCCTTATCTAAAACATGGCTAATCTCTTTTCTCAAAAAATCCACTAAATCAAAGCTTAAATGAATTAAGCCAAAAGGCTTTAACAGCGGTAGTGTATTGTCGTCAATTAAAATGCTGTTTGAATGCAAGACAACTCTTGTCGCGCTATTAATTTTTAAACCCTGAAGATATTTAGATAATTCAGGAAATTCAGGATGCAAAAGAGCTTCGCCACCAGTAATAACTAAATAGGCAACATTATTTTTAAATGCGAAATTAATTAGTTGCTTAATAGTTTCTGTTGGCATATCTACTTGGCGTTTTTCAGAAATATAGCACATCTTGCAATCCAAATTGCACCTGTGAGTTATTTCAAGTTCCAACATATGCATTCCCAAGTTCGCATCGCAAATCTGCTTCATTGTAAAACCCTCCCTGTCGGTAATTCTGGATCCAAGCTCTGCATCCAGAAAAGCATTTATATTTTTTAATGCAGCTTCGGCATTTGCTTGGAATTTTTTCTTCTAATATCAATCTTCTAAAAGACTGAAATCCCCTGCCTTTACGCCAAATCTCAAACTCATTATCATACAAAATATTTCCACAATAATAATTTTGCGTTCTGAAAAAATTACATGGATAAACACTGCCGTCGGCTTCAATCACCAGCTTATATTTTCCTCCAGCACAATCAGGCAATGGCACTCTTGTTTCTTGATAATATTCAGGATTATTTTGCATAATCACACCAAGGCCGTGCTTGCAAGAAAGTCTTTCAGGCAACATCTTTCTTAGTTTATCCAAATAGTCCAGAAACAATCCTCTGTCTAAATCCAATATCTGCGAACCGCAATCAATACCGCTAATAGCATTAATTGCAATAGGAAATGAGTGAAAAGAAATGCCTAAATCCTTGAAGTAGTCGTAAACATCTTCAAAGTAATTATAATTATCTTTTGCCAAAACAGTGTTCAGCGATACCCTGATTCCCAAATTAATTGCTTCTTGAATATGTTTTGCAACTTTTTCAAAAGACCCCTCGCAACTGACCACGTTGTCATGAATTTCGCCTGTACCGTGAACCGAAAACGAAATTTCATCAATGTAACCTTTAAATTTAACGACGCTAGTTAATCCATCAGAGCTTGGGCTAATAACAAAACCCTGTTCTTTTGCAAAAGCAAATACCTTTGCGACTTCGCTATACAGAAAAACTTCCCCGCCAGTAAAATTCAACTTGCTCACTCCTAAGTTTTTCAGTTTTAGAAGAATTTTAAACCAGTTTTTAGCGGGCATATCAATTGCTTGCTTTTTAGAATCGCAACTAGCCATGCAGAAAATACAATTCTGCTCGCAGTTATCAGTCAGCTTAATCTGTGCCATCATTGGCTTGGAAACAGCCAGATTGAATAATTCATTATAGCTGAATCCGCACATATCAAACATCTTGGATCATCTCCTTAATCAAGATTTGATTTGTTTTTAGAAACTCCATAAAGTCGTCTGGGATATCAGAATTAGACAATGTTGTAGTTGTAGGAGACTCAGCGATTTTTTTAAACCAAATTGCTGGCTCATCCCACAAAAACCAAAAATCAAAGTCTAAATAAATAGCACAAACTCCGTTTTTCTCTGCAAAGCTAACTCTTGGGTTAAGCATTTTATTCGCCTCCCTAAAATAAGGACAGCCTTTCTGCTTAATTTACTACAACAGAAAGGCTGATTATTTTTTAAAGAACAGATTTATTTTTAATCTCCGTTTATTAAACACCCGTTCTTTAAAAAGTTTGCTACCGACATCTTCCAGTTAACCTGCTTAAGTTTTGCTTTGTTAACATTCTGCTTGTTGACTGCCTTTTTTGACTGTCGGATTTTCAATTATATCACCTCCTCTTAACAATAAAATATAATCTACTTAAATGTTCTTTACCATCCTCATAGACCTTGTTTTCACTACGAACTTCTAGTAATTCAAAGCCAACTTTCTGAAACAAGGGAGTCGTGTCTTTTTCATCATAAGCTCTCTCTTTGTGATGTTCTTTAATTAGCTGAAATTTGCCATCAGGCTGTTTGATGAAAAAATCCATATCAATCGTCCAAATCCGATTTTCTCCGCCAAAGCGAAAGATAGAATAAAAATCATCATATTCAAACACTCTTGGTTTATTCTTTTGAGAGACCAGTATGTGCTCTCTCGTGTTCATATCAAACAGAAAAATAGTTCCTGAAGGCATATTTCTAGCAATAGCCTGAAAAGCAGATAGTATATCTTTATCTGTCAGCAAATAATTCAAAGAGTCATAAAAAGAGACCGCAAATACCACCTCATTCTTCTGTTTTAATTCAAAATCGCGAATATCTGAACATACAAAATCAACTTGAGGTAATTTTTTTTTAGCTATCGCTAGCATGTACTTTGACCTGTCAACTCCCACGACTGCAAATCCTTGCTTTAACAATATTTGAGAGATGTTGCCTGTTCCGCAAGCAACATCAATACAAATACCTTTTGGAATTTTATATTTTGCGACAACATCTGCAATTATATCACCCCAAATTAAATATTTTTTCTCACCCATTAAGTCGTCATAAAAACGAGCAATTACATGGTAGTTGTTTTGTTGAGTTGTATTTCTGTCTTTCATGGCTTTATTCCTTTTGCATAAGAATTAGAAAACCTGCAAAATCCTCCGCAAACTATATCTTGTTTTTGGTTCACCCCACATTCTCGGCATTTATTGTGTGCATCAAGAAAATAGCTTGTTTCGGTTTTTAAAGTTTTTACTAAATTTTCTCTTGTGTAATTTTTAATATTATCACAACTGCTATCTCTGTCCATAACACAAGGATATAGCAATCCTTTGCTGTTGACAGAAATTCTCTTTCTTATACCACAACCATAATACTTGGCTAGCGGTATGCTTTTTTTAGTGCTAAGCAAACCATTTCTAACATTCTCGTCTCTTAAAAATGGCTGGAGTTGCTCCCGCAAATCAACACTTCCTAAATTATTAATCAATGCGTTCCCAGTCCTGATAGTCGGACGGATATGCAGTGTTGTTTCGTATTTCTTGGCAACTTGTATCATTTCTGAAATACAACCTATATTAATCTCATTAATAGTTGAAATTAAATAAATTTGTATTCCTTCTAAAAAAAGCAAGTCCAAACCTCTTATTAGTTTATCATACAAACCAGGATTTTGTCTGATGCCGTCATGCAAAGCCCCGACTCCGTCCAAGCTAACTGCAACTCCCAAGCCGCGCTTTAAAATATTAATCATTTCTGGCTTTATGCTGGTTAATAATTCGCCGTTTGTGACCACATAGAAATGCAATCCCAGATCATAAATATAACTTAGTATTAAATTCAAATCATCTCTGAGAAATGGCTCTCCGCCCGTAACCTCAAATAATCCTAACCCTAACTGCCTTAGCTTTGCGATTCTTCTTTTAAGGTCTTCAATAGAGGGCATATGCCCGATTAAATCCTTAGTATGATAACAGGCAACGCAGTTGCAAGTGCATGCAGAAGTGACATCAAGAAGGACTTGCGTTGGTAAACCACTGACATCAACATGAAATTCTCTAAATGACCTACTGGATTGATTCTCTAAAATAACCTTGTTTTCTAGTAAAAGAGAAATTGCTCCCCGTGGAACACCTTTTGCTTGAACTCCTTTTCTTTTTAATAAATTTGCCAAATCTTCATCAACCCAAAGAAAAGAAGAATAGAACATTGGCGGTATTATTGTTGCTCCTTCTGGTTCATACCGAATGATAGCTTCGGGGTTTAGATAAAAAATTTTATCTTCTTGATATGGATTTTTATCAAAATCTCTTATTGAAGCAATGCAAGGAACGCCTAGATGATGCAACAGCTTTGCTTCCATTAATATCAACTCCTTTAAGATATCTGATTAAATTCCTCATATGAGGACAGGCTCGCAATATCAACATGGGTCAGTAAAAATAAAGCTTCATTTCGATCATAAACTCCAAATCTCGCCCTTTCCGCTAAATAATCCAAAATAATTGGAAATTCAGAAATCACTTTTTTTAGAGAAATCTTTCTATTTCCTTGCAGTTTTCTCCTAAAAAAAGCTCCTGGCACCAAACAATCAGTGTCATATCCGCCGCATTCAGGATTAATCCACGGAATATTATGCTCTTCAACAAAGTCTCTGTTAAACTTTTTTGAAAGATTAAACGCATAGCCCCCTCGAACAACAACCAATCCATTTGATTTTTCCCAAAATAAAGAATATTTTCTGAATTTATTAAGCTTTGGAGTGTCTCCGCCAGTTATCAACTCTTTATGTCCGCGCTCTTGCATTATACTCTGATATACATGGTCTATTATTGAATTGCATATCTTGCCGCAAGGCAATATGCCTGCTTTAAAGCATTGCAAATAAACATTCAATGTTGAAACCCCACTGTCTTGATTTTCATCTTGAATATCAACATAAAAATGATTATCTCTTATATTAAGCCAATTAAGCACAGCATCAATATTATTATGAGTTTTGCTCCCCTTAACCCCAGTTTTGATAGTGAATATTTCCAAATCAATATTTTTTTGCCTGCACGACTCTACCAGAAGAGCTAAAACTACGGTGCTATCCAAGCCACCAGAATAAGCAAATAATAATTTGGGACGAGCTGACAAATAATCATTCCATTCCTGGTCAAAATACGACCTTTCTGGAAATTTATTATCTCTAAATATCTCATAACAAATTTCACAAAATAAATCGTCATTACCAGAATGGAAATTTAATATCTTGCCTGTGGTTGGGTTTAAAACTCCTAAATCTGCCGGATTAATACAATAACTGCAAAACCTTTGTTCGTCTGAATAAAGCACTTCCACAACCTCCCTTTTTAAGTTTTCAAAGAACTGCTGAAATTTAAAAACGCTAGCAAATACTAGCATTTTCACCCTACCATACCTCATTAAATTTGTAAAGTGTTTTAGCCATCTAACGGCCTTATTCACATTTCATCAACAGCTTAAACACAAAAGCAAAATTTGCTATTTTAAAAATTTATGATAAAATATTTATTAATGAACAACAAAGAGCTTTGGCAAACAATCTTGGGTGAACTGGAATTGCAGGTTTCAAGCGCTAACTTTGTTACTTGGTTCAAAGACACATCCATAGAAGAGCAGGACAAAAAAGAAATTTTAATTTCTGTGCCCAATGGTTTTACCAAAGAATGGCTCGAGAATAAATATCACAAGCTTATCCTCAGAGTTATCCAAAAGTTTTACCCAGATATTAGAGAAATAAAATATGCGATTGGCCGGCCAAGAACTTTTATCGCCGAAGAGAAAAAAACAGAAATTACTCAAGACACGCTCGCATCAAATATCCCGAATATCAGCCTCAACCATCGTTATACTTTTGACAACTTTATTGTTGGACATTTTAATGAAATAGCTTATGCAGCCAGCTTGGCAGTCTGTAAAAATCTAGGTAAAAGCTATAATCCTCTTTTTATTTACGGCGGAGTCGGGCTCGGCAAAACCCATCTTTTGCAGGCAATCGGTAACGAACTTGCCCGGCAAGGCCCTAAAAAAAGAGTTAGCTATGTCCCATCTGAAAGATTTACAAACGAATTAGTTGACGCTATCCAGCACAAGCAAACAAAAAATTTTAAAGAAATTTACAGGCAAACCGATATTCTGCTTATTGATGATATTCAGTTTATCAGCGGCAAAGAAACAACCCAAGAAGAATTTTTCCACACATTTAACGCCCTTTATAATGACAATAAACAAATAGTTATTTCTTCAGACCGGCCGCCAAAAGCGATCAGAACACTAGAGGAGCGTCTGCGCTCAAGGTTTGAGGGCGGGATGATTGCTGATATTAGCACGCCTGATTTTGAAACAAGGCTGGCTATTATAAGAAAAAAAACAGGAGAGAGAAAAATAAATTTGGATAATAAGATTCTTGAATATATCGCTGCTAATGTTCAAGACAATATTCGTGAACTTGAAGGCGCTCTTAATTGCATTCTGGCTTATTCCCAGATTCACAACAGCCTGCCCAAGCTTAACGAAGCTATCAAAATGCTGAGTTCTATTGTTTCTAAACCCCGTTCCAAGATTATAACAACAAAACAAATAACTAAGAAAGTTGCTGAATTCTATGATATCCACATAAAAGACTTGTCAAAAAGAAGCCGGCAAAGAGATATTGTCAAACCACGCCAGATTGCTATGTATTTAATGCGCAGCGAGTTGAATACTTCTTATCCGAGCATTGGTCAGGAATTAGGTCAAAGAGATCACACAACCGCTATCCACGCTTATAAAAAAATAAAAAAAGAAATGCTCAAAAATGAGTCTCTGGAACAGGAAATTAATTTAATAAAAGAAAAGTTATACACAAATTAACAGCCTCTACTAATACTACTATATTATTAATTAAAAAAATTATGAAACTATCTTGCATGCAAACAAATTTTAACAAAGCCTTAAACATAACAGAAAAAGCAATTTCAAAGACAAGTACTTTGCCAATTTTAGCGAATATTCTTTTAGAAACTGATAAAGGCCGTTTAAAGCTTTCAGCCACTGATTTAGAAATTGGCATTATTTACTGGCTTGGAGCTCAAATTCAGACACATGGCAGCATAACAATACCAGCTCGGCTTTTAAGCAGTTTTGTTAATTCTCTGCCAAACAAGAAAATCGATATTTTAGGCCGCGGAAATAATTTAAATCTCAAATGCGAGTCGTTTAAAGCAAGTATTAAGGGCTTAAGCTCTAAAGACTTTCCCTTGATTCCTAAAATTAAAGAAAAACCACTAGTTAGTTTGCCGATTCCTGTCTTATACCGGGCCTTCAGCCAAGTAACTCCAGCAACAGCTGTTTCTCAAACCAGGCCTGAAATATCAGGAGTCTTTATTTGTTTTAGTAATCAGGAAATAAAGATTGCGGCAACTGATAGTTATCGGTTAGCTGAAAAAAGAATTCAAAATACCAATAAGAAACTCGGCCAGCCTATTTCGATTATTGTGCCGAGCAGAACTATTTATGAGCTAATTAGGGTTTTTGGCGAGCAGGAAGGAGAGGTGGAAATTGTTCTGGGCGAAAATCAAGTTCTTTTCAAGCTTGATAATATTAATCTTGTTTCCCGTTTGATTGAAGGCCAGTATCCTGATTACGAACAGATTATTCCTAAGAAATCAAAAACACAAGCCATAGCTTCAACCAGCGAATTATTAAGCGCTGTAAAATCTGCTTCGCTTTTTGCCGGCAGAACAGATGAAATTAAGTTATCTTTTAAAAACACAGGACGCAATGCTGTTTTGGAAATTAAAGCAGAATCTGACGACAAAGGCAGTAATGTTTCGCAAGTTAAAATCAAACTTAATGGCTCGCAAAATACAATTATTTTTAATTATCGTTATTTGCTTGACGGCTTGCAGAATATTTTGACTGATGTTGTTGAGTTGGGTATTAATGACGACAAAACACCAGCTTTATTAAAGCCATTTACCGAACCAGGCAAAAGACCGAAAGACAAAGATTATCTTTATCTGATTATGCCAATTAAAAATTAAAATCTCAAATATCTTTGCCAATAATCATAAAGTTCTTTAGTTGCTTCTAGGTCGCGGCTGTTGTATTTAGCAATATCCAAATATTTTTTTTGCTTAAAAAGCAAAGCAACATCATCGCCGCTTACGCCGTCAATCTTTGGGCTTTTAATGCCAAATGCCCGGCACCACAAATGGAGAGTGCCTTTTTTTTGCATTGCGCCGAAAAAAGTTAATTGATCCAGCAAATCTATATGATTAGTGTTTTGGGCATAGCGATAAGGCATTAAATTTATACTCGGCTTAACTTTATAAATTGCCGACCTTATCATTAAAAAAGGCACATCAAAAGCTCGTCCGTTAAAACTAATAAGTTCTTTGTATTCTTTTGCTCCTGACCAGAAATTTTCAAGCATTTGCTTTTCAGTCATCTGTTTGAACTTTGTTTTTTCTTCTTCTATGTCTTTATTTTTTTCACCAGGCGCCTGGTACAAAACAGCTCCTTGGCTTTTGTCATAATCCAGAACGCCGATAGCCGCTATTTCGCCTGTTAAAGGCGAAAAGCCAAGGCCTTGCTTTAAATCTTCAAGCCGAGCTTGGTATTCTTCATCGTCTTTAGACTCTTTTTTGATCCAGCGAGTCAAGACTCCTTGAGTTGTTTCGTCAAGTTCGTCAAAAGCTTCGCCAATTGTTTCAATATCAAAAATTAGTTTAGCCATTTTGTTTTATTCTTACTTTATCCATATAATAGCATAATATTAAATTTTAAACAAATTTAAAAATAAAATTAGCTTTTAGCCTTGACAAAATTTCAATAGGTATATTAGCCTAACAATCCATTGACCCTCTGTTATTTTTATTTTATAATTACTCTTAATGAAATTTCAAAAATGGCACGGATTAGGCAACGACTTTGTTTTAGTTGGTGATTTGGAGGGGAAAATCAAAAACCCTTCTTTTTTGTCTAAAAAATTATGTGACCGGCATTTTGGTATTGGCGCTGATGGACTAATTTTAATTTTGCCTGGCACGAAAGGAGATTGCCAGATGCGCATTTTTAATCCTGATGGCTCTGAAGCTGAAATGTGCGGCAATGCCATAAGATGCTTGGCAAAATATATGAACAAAAAATCAATCAGAGTAGAAACGCTGGCTGGCATAATTGAGACAAAATTAAAGAATAATTTAGTTGAGGTTAATATGGGCGAACCCAAACATCTTGGTAATTTTGGCCAGATAACAGCAATCTCTCTGGGCAATCCTCATGCGGTTTTATTTGTTCGAAATTTTGATTTTAATTGGCAAAAGAAGGGTCAAGAGATTGAGAACAATATTAAATTATTTCCCAAAAAGACCAATGTTGAATTTGTTAAAGTAATTGATAAAAATAATTTAGAGGTTAAAGTTTGGGAACGCGGCGCTGGAGCAACTCTGGCTTGCGGCACTGGTGCTTGCGCCGTAGCTTTTGCAAGTTTTCTAAAAAAGAAAACTCAAAATAAAGTTAATGTCCACTTGCCTGGCGGTAAATTAAAAATTGAGATCAAAGATAATATTTATATGACCGGATCAGCAAAGAAAATTTTTGAGGGAGAAGTAAAATATGATTAATCAAAATTTCAAAAAGCTACCAGAAAATTATTTATTTCAAGGATTAGTTCTCAAAAAAAATGAGTTAATCAAACAAGGCAAAGATGTAATTGCCTTGGCAATTGGCGATCCTGATTTAGAAACGCCAAGACCAATCCGAGAAGCAATGGCCAAAGAAGTTCTTGAAAAATATCATAAATATCCTGATTCTGAAGGCCTGTTAGAATTAAGACAAACTCTGTCGCAGTATTACCAAAAGAGATTTAAAGTTAATATGCCGGCAGAGAATATTTTAATCAGCTTTGGCGCAAAAACCGATTTGTTTGATGCGATTAGAGTTTTTAGCAACCCGGGGGATTTAATTGCTATCCAGGATCCAGCTTATCCGGTTTATGAAAATTCAATTTTATTTGAAAACAGAAAAATAAAATATCTAGCTTGTACCAAAGAAAATAATTTTTTGCCTGATTTTGATAATTTGGACAAAAGCATTAGTCTGGTTTATCTTTGTTATCCTAATAATCCAACTGGCGCTATTGCTCCCAAAAAATATTTAAAAAATTTAATCAAAAAATTGCAACAGATTAAAGCTTTTTTGGTTTTTGATATTGCTTATGCTGATTTTGGGCCGCGAACAGCGCCAAGCATTTTCAGTATTGCTGGAAGCAAAGATATTGCTCTTGAATTTAGTTCTTTTTCCAAACCCTATAGTATGACTGGCTACAGATTAAGTTGGTTTGCCGCCAAAAATCTAGAGATAGTTAAGTATTGGAAGAAATTCAGAAACAATCGGGATTCAGGCTGCTCTAATTATATTCAAAAAGCAGGAGTTATTGCTTTAACAAGCCCTGAAGTTGAGAAAATAGTTAAGCAAAATATGAAAATTTATGCTCAAAGAGCCAAAATTTTAAAAAGCGGCTTTGAAAAATTAGGTCTGCCGGTTTTCGGCTTGGAACACACGCCTTATGCCTGGATTAGTATCCCAAAAAATTATACTTCAAAAAGTTTTGCTGAAAAATTATTAAGTAAAGCTTATGTTATTGTCACGCCCGGTTCCGGCTTTGGTCCCAGCGGCCAAGGTTATGTTAGGGCAACTATTTTTCAACCAGAAGAGAGAATCAAGGAAGCGTTAAGAAGAATAAGTAAATTAAAGTTTTAGAAAAATCATTGGTAATTTACTAATTGCTTTTTTGATTCTTAAACAATTAGTTATTTCAATTGTTCTTTTTGTCAATATTTTTGGGTTAATATAAAATTTTTTTTAATGTTTCAATAAAAATTTTAACTTCTTCTGCGTTGTTATAAAAATAAAAAGATGCGCGGACAGCGTCTTTTATTTTATTGGCGTTAAACCATGAGTGACAGCAGAATTGGCCCGAACGAACCGCGATATTAGCAATTTCGTCGAGCATTAAAGCGATTTGATGCGAAGACATTTTGTCTGAATAAAAAGAAATAATACTGCCTCTTTGGCTTGGGTCTTCCGGTCCTAGAATTTTAACCGGCAGTTTTTTTAGTTCTTCTGTGGCAAACTTATTAAGCTCAAATTCGCAGTCAGTGATTTGGTTGATAATTTTATCTAAATAATCAATGGCCGTTCCTAAGCCAATAATCCCTGCGTAATTCTGCAAGCCAGCCTCAAATTTTTCCGGCGGCGGCAAAAGCTCATGTTTATTATAAGTTGTCCAGCGGACTGTTTCCCCGCCAGTCATAAAAACCGGCATTTTCTCCAAAAGTTCTTTTTTAGCGTATAAAACTCCGATTCCAGAAGGCCCGAGCATTTTATGCCCGGAAAAAGCTAAAAAATCAATGCCAAGTTTTTGGACATCGATTTTCTTATGCGGCACTGCCTGGGCTCCGTCAACCAAAAGCAAGGTATTGTTTTTTTTAATTTTGTTGAGGTTAATTGTTTCGCCGTCAAGGTTAGAAGTATAAACAACTGAAATTAAATCAACGCCCTGTGACTTTTCAACAAAGTCAGTTAAATCAAATTTGCAGATTCTGTGTTCGCAATTTAAAATCTGCCAGGGCATTAAATTAGAATTATGCTCTTTGTCAGTAGTTAAAACTTTTTTTGGTTTTAAGCAAGAGGCGACCAAGTTAATGCTTTCAGTTGTGTTGCGCGTGAAAATAATTTCTTCTGGTTTTCTAGCGTTAATAAACTTGGCAATTTTCTGGCGAGTTTGCCAAATTTTTTCTGTTACTTTGCGCCCCCATTTATGGGCACTGCGTCCAGCGCAGGCTGGATAATTTTCATAATAATCTTTTATTGCCTCAATAACTTGTTTTGGCCGCAGAGATTGGCAGGCTGAATCAAAATAAATTATTTTACTCTTCAGGCTCGGAAAGTCCTGCTTCGTTTTTTGCAATTGGTTCATGTTGTGGTTTTTTTAAGCTTAAAACCGCCCAAATAAGACCAATGGCTATTAAAGCGATTAAAGCCCATGCGCCGTAAGTATTGATTGCCGCGGCTTGCGCCTTTTTTTCTTGCTTGCTGTCTTCTGGCGTTTGGGCAATTAATTTTTCAACCGCGGAGCGGACTTGGTCTTGCCTATCGCCGATAATTACTTCATCGCCGATAAAAAGCGTTGGCACTCCTTGAATTTCTACGCCGCGTTCCTGGGCCATTTGCTCGGCAATCTGGCGGTTTTCCTCGTTGTACCAAATTTCGTATTCATGAATTTCAATTTGAGGATACTCCTGCTTGAGTTCAGTCAGGAATTCTTCCATGCTGGCGCAATGAGGACAACCCTCTCCCATAAACAAATAAACTTCCTGCGCTGAGGCAGTTAATGGCAGAACCAAAAGAGCTAACAAAACGAAAATAATTTTTTTAGACATATTTTTTTTAATAATTATTAAGCTTAAAAGTATTTTAACAAAAAGCTTTTTAAAAGGCAAGGGCTTGAAGATAAATAATAACTATGCTATGATTAAATCATGTCCATAATAAAACATAAAGAACAAAGAATCGCTGTTTTGATTGATGTCCAAAATATGTATCATTCGGCCAAGAACCTGTATCGCGCAAAAGTTAATTTTAAAGAAATACTAAGCACAGCTGTTGCCAACCGCAAGCTTATTAGGGCAATTGCCTATGTTATTCGCACAGAAAGCGGTGAAGAAAAAGCTTTTTTTGAAGCTCTAACTAAGTTTGGCATTGAAACAAAAACAAAAGACCTGCAAATATTCTTAGGCGGCATGAAAAAAGCAGACTGGGATGTCGGCATAGCGGTTGACGCAATTAGGCTAGCCGAGACCATAGATGTAGTTATTTTAATTACTGGCGATGGCGATTTTGTGCCATTAATTGAATATTTGAAAAATTTAGGCAAACAAGTCGAGGTTATTGCTTTTGCCAAGTCTGCGTCGCATAAATTAATAGAAACAGCTGACGATTTTATCGACCTAAGCTTGGAAAAAAAGAGATATCTAATAAAATAAAATTAAATTTATAAACCCCATGGAGCCAAAACAATATAAAACAAAATTCGGCAACAAAGACTTAATCATTGAAATCGGCAAGCTAGCCGGGCAGGCAAATGGCGCTGTTACGGTTCGATACGGCGACACTTTAATTTTAGCAACTGCTGTTATGGCCAAAGAACCAAGGGAAGAAGTAGATTATATGCCATTAATGGTTGATTATGAAGAAAAACTATATGCCGCCGGCAAAATTAAAGGCAGCCGCTGGGTTAAAAGAGAAGGCAGACCTTCTGATGAAGCAATCTTAACCGGCAGGCTTGTTGATCGGTGCCTCAGGCCGCTGTTTGACGAACGAATTCGCAATGATATCCAAATAATTATCACTGTTTTCTCTATTGATGAAGACAATGACCCTGATATTCCAGCAATCATTGGCGCTTCTTTGGCCCTAGGAATTTCTAATATTCCATGGGATGGGCCAATTGGAGCCTGCCGCATTGCTATTATTAATAAACAAATGATTCTTAACGCGTCTTATAATTGCCGGCAAAAAGCTGATTTAGATTTGGTCATTGCAGGTCCTAAAAATCAGATAAACATGCTTGAGGGAGAAGCCAAAGAAGCCAAGGAAGAGCATGTTATCAGAGCGATTGAAGTTGGTTCAAAATATGTTCAAAAGATCATTGATTTTCAAGAAGAAGTTATTAAAGATATAAATCCTGTTAAATTAGAGCCGGAGCTGCAAGATCTGTCTATTGATCCTGAAAAGCCCGAAAAATTAGTAAAAAACGGAAAAAGAGCCGATGGGAGGGGCTTATCCGATATCCGTCCGATATCGGCTGAGGTGGGGCTACTGCCCAGAACCCATGGATCAGGGCTTTTTACAAGGGGCCAAACTCAAGTTTTAAGTATTGTGACCTTAGGGCCTCCAAGCGATGAGCAGTTTTTAGAAACAATGGAAACAGAGGGGAGAAAACGATTTATGCATCATTATAATTTTCCGCCATATTCAGTACAAGAAGTCGCTCCTTTGCGCGGACCGGGCAGGCGGGAAATCGGCCATGGCGCTTTGGCAGAGCGAGCCCTTATGTATGTTATCCCTGATAAAGAAAAATTTTTATACACAATCCGAGTTGTTTCAGAGGTATTATCATCTAACGGCTCCTCTTCAATGGCATCTGTCTGCGCATCTACTTTAGCTTTAATGGACGCTGGAGTGCCAATAAAAAAACCTGTTGCCGGAATTGCTCTTGGATTAAGCGAAGATAAAAAAACAATATTAACTGATATCCAAGGGCCGGAAGACCATTATGGGTTAATGGATTTTAAAATAGCCGGAACAGATTCGGGAATAACAGCTCTTCAAATGGATGTGAAAACCGTTGGTGTTGAGCTAGAGTTATTGCAAAAAGCGTTTGTCCAAAGTAAAAAAGCCCGTTTAGAGATTTTGCACGAAATGCAAAAAGTTATTGCGAGTCCGCGTCAAGAACTATCGTCTTTTGCCCCTAGGATTTATACTATCCAGATACCGCCAAAAAACATCGGTGATATAATTGGCAAAGGAGGAAAAACCATTCGCGAAATTACTGAAAACACTGGGGTTGATATTGATATTCAAGACGACGGAACAACAATAATCACTTCGGAAAAAGCCGAAGAAGCTCAAAGGGCAATTAACTGGATTCAAAAAATTATTCAAGAAGCCAATGACTTTGCCAGGAGGAAAACCAGCTATCGCGCCTAAGATATTTGTTAGAACAATGCGCGATGATTTGCAAAGCCTAAAATTAAAAAAGGCTGTTTTTCAGAATCAAGACATTCAAGAAGCTAAAATATTTAAACAAGCTCCGCCGCCAAAAGAATTGCCTATTATTTCCAAAGAAGAGCCAAAAATCAGAATAGTAGAAAAGCCTATTATTAAAGAAGTTATCAAAGAGATCAAAGTCCCTGTTCCTGTTGAAAAAATAGTTGAAAGAATAGTAGAAAAAATAGTAGAAAAGCCAGTTATTAGAGAAGTGATTAAAGAAATTAGGGTTCCTGTTGAAAGAATAGTAGAAAAAATAGTAGAAAAGCCGGTTATTAAAATTGTCGAAAAATCTGTTAACACTGACAAACCAAGACAGCTCAAACAAACAATAATAATTTTAATTTTAGGAATAATTTTGATGTCTCTTGGTTTCGGAGGATATTATCTTCTTAAACTGCCAGGCCAGCAAATAGTAGTAAAGCCAGAACCAGCGCCAAAGCCGGAGCCAGAGCCAGAACCAGCGCCAAAGCCGCAAACTGGACTTTTGCCCAATATCCCACAGATAATACAGACTAAAACCGACAATGCTCTTAATCTCCCCCGCGACTTGAATTACAAAGACTATAATCTGATTGTTTTTTCAGATAAAAAAATGGGTTTAGTTCTGCAGGTTTCTGATGCTTTGGCTAGTTTGGCTGAAATGGTTTTTTGGGAAAAAGCAATGGCCCAGGACTTAACTTGGCTTTTTCTGGATATAGCTCCGCCAAAAGAAAAATTTAAAGTAAATAACTGGGAATATCCTAATATTGTGATTAGATTTCAAGACACAAATGACTTGTCCCAAAGCTTGCATTACGCCTTAATTAAAAATAAGCTGATTATTACTACTTCTGAACAAAATATGCGTTTAATTATTAGCGCCTTATTATATGATGGATCTTAAGAAAATCAAAAAACAATTAGAAAAAGAGAGCAAAGCTATAAAAAAAGAGCTGAAGCGTTTTGCTAAAAAAGACAAAAAACTCAAAGGCGATTATGATACTGTTTTCCCGGATTTTGGCAGCGCCAAAGATGATAATGCCTTAGAGGTTACTCTTTATGGCGATACTCTGCCGGTTGAATATAATTTAGAAACCCGTCTTTTGTCTATTGAAAAGGCTTTGCAAAGAATCAAAAATAAAACATACGGTATTTGCATCAATTGCAAAAAACCTATTCAAGAAAAAAGACTAGAAGTTATTCCAGAAACCGAACTTTGTTTAAATTGCAAACAAAAAAATGTCAGTTAAATTAAAATCAGCTGCGATCGTTGGTTTAGACGCGCAAATAATTGATGTTGAAGTTGATATTTCAGCTGGCTTACACCATTTTACAATTGTTGGCTTGGCTGACACAGCTGTCCAGGAATCACGGCAAAGAGTCAGCGCCGCAGTAAAAAATAGCGGAGCTATGCCGCCCAAAAAAAGCCATTGCTTAACTGTGAATTTAGCGCCAGCTGATTTAAAAAAACAAGGCCCGGCTTATGATTTGCCAATTGCCTTGGGTTATTTGTTAGCTTCCGGGCAAATTGCGTTTAATGCAAAAAACAAACTCTTTGTCGGTGAATTATCTTTAGACGGCTCAATCAGGCCTATTAACGGCATTCTGCCAATGGCCATTTTGGTAAAAAAGAAAAAAATCCAAGAGCTTTATGTGCCAGCTAAAAACGCGGCTGAAGCTGGCTTGGTTAAAAAGATTAAAATAATATCAGTTAAAAATTTAAAAGAGCTAATTAATCATCTTAATAAAAAAAGCATTATCAAGCCTTATATTCACAAACAAAAGCTGTTCCAAGAAAAAATCTTATTTGATATGGCTTATATTAAAGGTCAGGAACATGTTAAAAGAGCCTTAGAAATAGCTGCTGCCGGCGGGCATAATATTTTGCTTTCTGGCCCTCCTGGCGCTGGTAAAACCCTGCTCGCCCGAGCAATGCCCTCAATACTGCCAAGATTATCCATGAAGAATGCTTTAGAAGTTAGCAAGATTTATAGCATTGCCGGTCTGTTGTCTAATAAAAGCCCTTTAATCCAGCAGAGGCCGTTTCGAGCGCCTCATCATACTTGTTCAAACATAGCTTTGGTTGGCGGAGGAACTTGGCCAAAGCCAGGCGAAATCAGCATGGCTCATCATGGTGTTTTATTTTTAGATGAATTCCCGGAATTTTCAAGAATCGCCTTAGAAGCTTTGCGTCAGCCCCTGGAAGACAAAAAAATCACGGTTTCCAGAGCCAATTATTCTGTTGATTTTCCGGCTAATTTTATTTTAATCGCCGCGATGAATCCGTGCCCCTGCGGCTATGCTTCAGATCCTTATCATCAATGCACTTGCTCTGCTTCATCAATTAAACACTATCGTAAAAAATTGTCCGGTCCGCTGCTTGATCGTATTGACCTTTGCGTTGAAGTTTCAGCTATAAAATACAAAAAACTGGCTTCGGAAAAAACATCTGAATCATCAAGCCAAATTCAAGAGAGAGTCCAATCAGCTAGAAACAAACAACTAAAAAGAGCTGTTATTAACAGCCAAATGTCTTTAGCTCAAATTGCTGAATTTTGCAAAATTGATACTCATGGCACACAGCTTTTGCGCCAAGCAGTTGACCAAATGCATATTTCAGCGCGAGGATATCATCGTATTTTAAAAATAAGCCGGACAATTGCCGACTTAGCTCAAGATAATAATATTCAGGCCCAATATATTGCTGAAGCTTTGCAATACAGATCTATTTCGCTAATGGATTTTTAGCTCCGTAAACGCTAAAATGTAAATGACAACCATCTGGGCCGGCTGGTCTTGTGTTGCCAGTATAGCCCATAAGACCAATTTTCTGTCCTTTAGCAATCTTTTGGCCGACTTGAACTGATATTTGGCTTAAGTGGGCATACAAAGTCGCTGTGCCATTAGGATGCTCAATTTTAATATATTTTCCTGCTCCGCCGTTCCAGCCATCTGAATCAGCAATAATGATTTCTCCGGCGGCTGCGGCATAAATAAATGTGCCGCAAGTATTAGCAATATCAATCGCATTGTATGGATGCAAGCCTTGAGAAATGCGGCCGGTTGTCGGATAACCAAAATAACCAGACAAGTTAGGCAGTTTTTGGCTGGCATAGCTCTTTTTAATCTCTATTTTAATCCTGCCGTCAGGAATGATCAACGCTTGTCCGGGCTCAAGCTCGCTGGAGATTAGTTCGTTAAAAGCAATAATTTTTTCTAAATTAGCATTATATTTAACTGCAATACTGCTTAAAGTATCGCCAGATTGGACTTTGTGTTTAACGCCGGTTATTGGTAAAATGTCTAATTGGTCGCCCGGTTTAATAAAATCGCCATTTTTTAAGCCATTAGCCCAAAGCACTGTATCAGCGCTAACACCGAACTTGGCGGCAATGGTTGAGGGCGAATCGCCCAGTTGAACCTCGTATTTAGTTATTTCTTTGCCTGAAACAGCGGCTGGCGCGGATGTGCTTAATATGCTATTTTCCTGTACAATAACTAAATTATCATCTTTGAGCTCCGGACTGATTAAAGCGGCTAAAATACTGGAATTGCGAATTGGCTGTTCTGCTTCTTTCGGCAAAGTAAATTGTTCAATGTTTTGCTCTTTTTTGGTAAATAAAAAGGCCTGGCCAAAAGCTAGGTTGACTAAAATAACTCCTGTAGTTATTGCTATGATGCTCCGTTTTGCCGGATCCATAATTAATTTTAATATAGCACAATGCTTAAATTAGGTCAATACTTTCTTGTGGACAAACAAGTTTTAGCCCAAATTATTAAAGCGGCTGATTTGTCAAAAAACGACAAAGTTCTTGAGATTGGGCCAGGCAAAGGCGTTTTAACGCGCGAAATCGCCAAACGCGTTAAAAAAGTCATTGCCGTAGAGCTAGACAAAAACCTAGCAAGCAAGTTAAAAATCCCAAAAGTCCAAATTATTAACAAAAATATTTTAGACTACAAGCTACCAGCTCCTAACTACAAAATTATTGGCAATATGCCGTATTATATTACTGGCAAAATTTTAAGAAAATTTAGCGGTTTCTTCTCTGTTTATATGCTTCAGAAAGAAGTTGCTGAAAGAATTTGCAGTAAAAAAGGCTCTATTTTATCTATTTCTGTGCAATCTTGGGGCAAGCCAGAAATAATATCTCTTGTGCCAAAAACCGCTTTTTCACCAGTCCCAAAAGTAGACTCTGCAATTATTAAAATAATCCCCCGCAAAAAGCCTTATAAAATAGATTTTAATTTAGTTAAAAAAGCATTCTCCCAAAAACGCAAAAAACTTAAAAATACCATTAATATTAACTCTGATTTAAGGCCTGAAGACTTAAGCTTAAAGCAATGGGAAAAGTTATCTGTGGGCTAAGGGTAGTTTTGTGAAATCTAAAAGTTATCCACAATTTCACCTGCGGAAAAAGCTAAAATATGCTATACTTTATAAAATGAATTTCTAATTTTCAATTTATAATTTCTATTAAATTTTGAATGACTAAATTTTCAAACAAAACAGATAAACCTTATAATCTTGAAGAAAGAACAGCGAAATTCGGCGAGCAAATAATAGATTTTGTTAGAAAAATAAGAAAAGACGAAATTAACCGTGATATAATTAGACAATTAATTAGATCAGCTACAAGCATTGGCTGCGGATGTTGGCAAAAACAGTGCCTGAACAAGCAAAAAGATGCAGAGAGTTATGGAAAGAAGCACACGAGCTCCACTTAATATTCCAAAAAATTACCAACACCCTAGACAAAAAGCAAAAAGTTTAAAAATTAAAAATTGATAATTTAATAGAAATTGAAAATTAGAAATTAAAAATTATTATTGTGAATCAAAAATCTCCCAAACTCCTAATCACTCTCACAATCCTCCTGTGTCTAGCAGTCGCTTCCGCTGGCGGATTTTTGGTGTTTAAGGATAGAAAAATTGATTTTGGGGAAATTTTTAGTTTATTTTCTAAAAAAAAGAAGCAGGAAGAAAGCTCTAAGAGTGTGGAGAAATTGCAAATGCCGTCAATAGGAAGCTCGCCTATTAAGTTCAATAACGCTCCAGAAGAAACCAACTTAACTAAAAAATTAAGCCAAAGTTTAGCGGCTACTGCGCTTTTAACCAATTTTGATGTAGCAAATCTGGAAGCAAGCCCAGAGCTTGTAGATGAGGCTTTCAAACAAGCAGGTGTTGACCCTGAAACAGTTTTCCCTTTGCCTGAAATTTCAGATGATGAAATTAAGATTGCAAATAATAACAGCCCCGAAGCAATTGAAGAATATGTTTCTAAAATGTATAATTTATTTGAAAAGTTTAGTTCTAAAATAGAATTTTTGTTATCATCAGAAAGCGCAGAAACAAGCGTTGAAATAATGCAACAAGCAATAGACACAAAGAACTTTTCTCAGATTGAAGAATTGCTTCAAGACAATAAAAAAATTGTGGAAGAATTGAAAAAAATTTCAATTCCCTCTTCTTGGAAAAATATTCACAAAGAGCAAATCGCTCTGCTTGTGCTTGAGAACAATATTTATCAAGCAGTGGAAGAAACAGAAACAGACTCTCTTAGGGCAATAATAGCTTTGCAACGATATCCTGATATATTTATTTCTATGAACGACCTGCTTGATAAAATGGTAGCATTAAGAAAAGCTCAAAAATAATCATTATGATTTTTAGCAACAATCACCTCCAAAAACCAGTTGCTTTGCTTTTAATCTTGGTAATACTAGCAAATATTTCATTAAATATTCTTATTAGACCCAAAAAAGCAGAAGCACTTGGCCCTTCCTCTTTTTTAACTGCTGTTACGACAGTAGGTAAATTCATTTGGGCAGTAGTTAAAGAAATGAAAGATATAGCGTATCTCGCGGCTAAAGATCTCTTGGAGCAAAAATTAGCCAATACAGAATGGTGGAAAGCAAAAATAGCTAATTCTATTCTTTCAGCCAGCAAAAAATTCACTACACAATTTCTTGATGCTAATGTTGACGCTTTAACAGGCATAATTGAAGGGGACCCAAACGCGCCGAATCTATCGATGTACATTAAAAATCAAGGAGATTACATACGCGAAGCTGGCTCTGCGGCCGGAGCCAAATTTATTACTACTTTTGTGGGCTCTGATAAAATATGCAAACCATTACAAAATCCAATAAAAGAATTAGCCCTGTCTCTTTCGCCTCACCAGCGCTATGATGTAGAACAATTTTATAAAGAAGCAGAATGCACTTTAGGCGATATTGAAAATAATCTTGAAGGTTTTTATGAAAATTTTGAAGGCGGCTGGGATTCCTGGCTGAAAATAACTCAACCGCAAAATAATTTTTACGGCATGTATTTATTAACTATAGATGCTCAAAATGTGCAGGTTGCAAAAGCTGAAGAAGAAGCAATCAGAGAGTTTGAAACAAGCGGCGGCTGGAAATCAACTAAACAGTGCATGGAATGGAGCAACCCAGATCTAGTCCGCACATTTATTAGGCAGGTAAATACTCTTGTCGAGTTAGAGGGAAAAATAGCAGAAGCAGAAACTAAGTTTCCTGTTATAGAATTTATGGCTCTCCAGATGCTCTGGCCTTCAGACGAAACTATAAATTCTATTAATGGTTTAGATAATTTTTATTGCCGCAAGGTGAGAAACACATTTAGAAAAGAATTTTTAAAAGAAACATACGATGTAGTAGATTTGGCGACAATTGATATGTTTCAAAAATGTGGCGTAATCAACACAAGCGAATGCACAGCAAATTGGCCGAATAATTTGAATCTTTGCACATTTGGCACAGAAAACGAAATAGCCCTGCTTAAAAACATTGGTTTTGTTTGTACCAGAGAAGAAGTTTTAACCCCGGGTTCTTCGGTCGGTGAATTCGCGACTGATGATTATAAACGAGCAGTCCAGGAAAATCTTAAATTAGTAGAAGAATATCTCTCAACAGAAGGCAAAAAAGGCGAGCTCACTGCTGCAGGAGCAGCTGCTTATTTACTGCCACCGGAAAAAGTAGAGGCTTATACAAAAGCCCTGGCCAATGCCAGTTATAACAGGATTATTAAAGAAGGACTTAGGGCTTTTAGCTGGGGCTTTGATAAATTAACTCCTGATGAAGAAGAAGAGCTTTCTATAGATCCTTGCGCCCAATTTAAAGACAACCCTCAATTAAGACAAGCTTGCGAAACTTATCAAGAAAATAGACTTGCTCAAGATGCTGGTATCGACGAAATTATGTCTGATACTGAAAACAGAAGCAAATACACCACCATAACTTTATTGCAAAAAGCAATTGATATTAAAAGACAACAAAGAGACGAATTAAAAGGCTTGGGTATTACTGCCGCCGAAGTTACCAATAAAATCCTTGATGAATTAAAAAAATTGGCCAAGTGCCAATGGAAAGTATGTTTAAATCAGGAAAAAACAATGTGTGAAGAAATGAAAGAGCTGGCTGACGAAGAAGCATGTGAAGTGCGTTATTGCGGCACAGATAAAAAATGTGAAGATGATGAGAATAAAACATGTGAAACAATATGCAAGAGCGATGATAAATTTCCGGGATGGAGCGAAAGAGCCACAGAGGAATGCGACTCTTGTGGAAAGTTATGTAAACTGGAAAAGGATTACATACTCGAAGGAGTAAATAGTTATTGTTCAGACTATGCAATCGGAGCAGATTGTACAGCAGAGGGGGTACTTGACACAAGCGATGATTGCGCTTACAAAAGCCATCCTGCAGGTATTCCTTATGATAGCACCGGTGTTTGTCTGTGGGATGAAAAGAAAAAAACTTGCACTGGCGAAGGCACAACAAACCCGACAATCACCGGCCAACCAGCAAACCCAGAAGCTCGTTGTTTTGGAAATGGCGATTGGCAAAAAACAATAATCAAAATACAAGCAACGCTCACTAACCGACCATACAGAGCCATGGGCGGCAAAGTCCAAAAGCCCAGTTGGGCAGAAAATAAACTAGTAGAGCTTGAAGAAGAAATCGGCTCAATTCAAATGAGTCCTGAATTTAACAAACCATATAGTATGATTAATATGGAGGATATTATAAATTTGCAAGACAATGATAGTTGGATGGGCTGGAATTTAGATGATGAAATTTGGAACAATATCGGCACATTAAGACAACAACAATGGCTTGTGTATTATACTGCGTTATCAATGAAATATGAGCAAGAGATACTAGATGAAATGAAAACAATTTATGAAATATCTCTTGACAAACTCAATGATAAATTAAAAACAGGAGATCTTGGTCTCGAATTAAGTTTAGAAGCTCAAATATATTGGGAAAAGGTGTTGAAAAGAATGTCAAAACTTTACAGAGAAGACGCAAAACCGATTCCTGATATTAATGAAATTTATCCGCACTGGGTATATGACGAAAAAGGAAATCGAGTCCTCGAACAAGGAGTTATACAAATAAAAATATGCACGGAAACTGCAGGTTGCTACGATTGGAAGGTTGAACAAAAATTCGAAAAAATTATTAAACAATCTAAAGAGTTTGCAATAAAATACAAAACAGAAGCCGAGCGCTTGGTTGATTTAGGAGCTGAAGAGCAATTATTACAGGATTATAAAAGAATAAGCTCTTCTAAAGCAGCACAAGAAGAAATAAAGCAAGTAAAAGATAACCTTGAGTTTTGTAAATGCATCAAGAATGGCGATGATTTAACTGATAAAAAATGCGGCATGAGTTATTAGATTTTCCTCCCTACGCCCCAATCTATCCATAATCCCAACCAAAAAAAACAACTTTGAAACTCGGGCTTTGGGTTTTTATGCTGATTTATCCACAATTTGCAGTCTTGACACCGCAAATAGTTATACTATAATGGGTATTAATGCCTAAAATAGTCAAAAGAGAGCTTTTAGATAAAGTTGCCCGACATCTTGAGCAAAAAGAAATGACCATTATCTTGGGACCAAGACAGGTTGGCAAAACCGTTTTATTGGGGCAACTGCAAAGCTGGCTTCAAAAAACAAAAAAAATAAGCCCAGAACTTATTTTGTATTATAATTTAGATATTATTAAAGACTGGGAAATTGTTCAGGACCAAACAAAATTTATTGAATTTCTGAAAACCAGAAGCATTAAGCAAAAAATTTATGTTTTTATTGATGAAGCTCAAACAGTGCAAAACCCAGGCAAATTTTATAAAGGCATTTATGACAGCAATCTTAATATCAAACTTGTTTTAACAGGTTCCTCTGCTTTAGAGTTTGCCTCTCAAATTAAAGAATCATTAGCTGGCAGAAAAAGAATATTTTATCTGTATCCATTTTCTTTTGCAGAATTTTTATCTGCCAAAAACAAAAAACTATATCAAGCTCACGAAAATGAACTAAAAGATCTTTTTAAAGAATATATAATCTGGGGCGGTTATCCGCGGGTGGCGATAAGCACTACAAATGACGAAAAACAATCCGTATTAAGCGATATCTATTCAAGCTATATTGAAAAAGACATAATCGGCTTTTTAAAAATCAAGAACAAAACAAAGTTTAATAAACTAATTAAGCTTTTAGCTGGCCAAATTGGTCAATTAATTAACATAGATGAATTAGCAGCAAACACAGAATTAGACAGAGACACTGTCTATCGTTATATTAAGGCGCTTGAAGAAACTTATATTATCTCTATATTAACGCCTTATTTTAGAAACCCAAGACAAGAAATTATTAAAAATCCCAAAGTTTATTTTATTGATAATGGCATGAGAAATTATCTTTTAGATGATTTTAAAGGAACAGAAATTAGGCAGGATCGCGAGTCTCTTTTTGAAAATAGCATTTTTAAAGAATTATTCTTGCTAAAACAAGAACAATTATTTGGCCTCCATTTTTGGCGGACAAGACAAGGCGCAGAAGTTGATTTTGTGATTGAGAGAGGGCAAAAATTAATTCCTGTTGAAGCAAAATTTGATTTGAAATCAGCTAAGAGCAGTTCTGGATTAAGAAGTTTTGTTAAGAAATATAAGCCGGCAAATGGATTTATAATAAATTTAGGATTACAAGAAATAACAAAAATAGAAAAACCAGATATCCACTTTATTCAGCCTTATAACTTAAAAAAGTTTATGCTATACTAGGAGGTAGATGACCAAACATCAAAAACTTACTCTTATCTTAACTCTGACTTTAGGTTTGATTTTTGTTGTTTTTCTGCCGAGAGCTCAAGCTGGTTTCTGGGACACGGTAACTGCTGGAGCATTAACCGCAACTCTCGGCTGGATAGTCTGGCTAATAATGCAATTATTAAGTCTTGGCATTTATATTGGCGGCGCGCTTTTTGATTGGCTCTTAAGCTGGAAAATTACCGATCTGCCGATTATTACAGAGGGCTGGAAAATAATCCGCGACCTTGCCAATATCAGCTTTATTTTTATATTATTAACAATTGCTATTTCAACAATTTTAGGCATTGAGAAATACGGCGCTAAAAAACTTTTTGTTAATCTGGTTATTATCGCGCTTTTGGTTAATTTCAGCATGCTTTTGGTTAATGTTGTCTTAGACATGAGTTATTTGTTCACTAAGTTTTTTGTTGAACAATCAGGAGTCGGCAACTGGGAGATGTCGCAAAAATTAGTCGGCAGTTTGGGCGTTGCTAAGGTTTGGCAAGCCGCTGGAAATAATGTTAGCGCGGGAAATATAGCGCTAAATTTTTTAATCAATATGATTATGGGCGTGGTTGTTTTGCTAGCGACATTAATCGTTATTTGGCTGGCAGCGGGGCTGCTTGTTGTCAGAGCAATTGTTCTGTCTTTTGTGGCTATTTTCGCGCCGGCCGCCTTTTTATGCCGGGTTATTCCCGGAGCAGAAAAGTATTGGGGGCAGTGGTGGAAAAGTTTAATCAGCTGGGCATTATTTACCCCGGCTTTTGCTTTTTTCTTGTACTTGGCTATGCGCACAGCTGACAGCTTTGACAGCTTTAAAAATTCTTTAGGCACTGCCGCTCCGAATTTGCAATCGTCTGTTTCGTCGTTTTTTTCAACAGGCAATAATTTGATTCAATATATTCTGGTTTTGGGCTTTACTTTGGGCGGTTTGCTTATGGCTAAGCAATTTGGAGTGCAAGGCGGAGCAAAAATTTACGGCATGGCCCAAGCCGGGTTGAAAAAAGCAAGCGGGTACACTTCTGTCCAAGAAGCTATAAAATCTTATAAAGCGGCTAGAGCAAAGGGCAAAGAAGCAGGCGCCGCGGCTAAATTAGGCACAAGATTATCTTACATGCGAGACGCGGCAGTCGGCGCAACGCTTGGAAGAATTCCACTGGTTAATAAACTAGGAGGAACACAAGCTCAAAAACGAGCCAAGAGCGCTAAAGTTAATTTTTTGGCCGGAGAACACGAAGGAAAAGTCCCTGCTGATTTATTGCCTGATATTAATACTGGTTCTGCAGTAGCAGGCGGTGCTTCAAATGCAAAAGCCGCCGCCGCCGCCAAAGCATTTATCAAAGAAGGACATGCGCGCATTGCTACACTTTATCCAATTAATATTGGAACAACCGCGAGGACATGCACCACCCAACAAGAACTATTAGAAGCTCTAAGAGAAATTATTAAAAACTATTAAAAATTATACCGGCTAATTTATGCTAAACATATCACCAATAGAAGAAGTTGATATAATCGCTAGGATTCTTTATCCGCATTTTATCTATCCAATCAAGACCATTCAGCAAAAAGCGATTTTAGCAGATTATATCAAATCAATCTCTCAAACAAGAGCCTTGCTTTTAGAAGTTTTCTCTCTAGAAGAACCAGCAATTTTAGCAGGACTAACCAAAAAAGACATAGAACATATTGTGAAACAAGGCATTCTTGAGCAAAAACAAGCTATTTTTAATGCGTTTAATCATCCGCAAAAACAGCAGAAAATTTTAGAAATAGCCCAGGCAATGGACATAAAAAACCAAACCCAAGAAAATACCCAGAGAATATATGAAATCACGCAATATTTTGAAGATAATAAAATTATTTTTACTTCTTAATTTATAAAAACATGCCTGAAAATACTCAAACAACAAATCGTTCTTGGACCATTCAAAGCATAGAAAACGATCAATGGCTAAGATGGCAGAAAAGAAATAAAAACAAAGCTAAGTTTTCAGCCAAAATCCAAGCTCTGCCAAAAGAGATGATAGACACAGCGCTTTCGTTTAAAACCAGCAAAGAAGAGCGCGAGAAAATTTTTAGCAAAATCACAGGAACAGACTTTGTGTCTAGCCAAGAAAATGCTAAAATAAATCCAGAACCAGATATTAAACAAGAATTAGCCGAACATGGAGTAGAAATTAGAGAGCCAAAACAACCGGACAAGTATAGAGAAACAATATTATAAATTATAATGCAATTTTCCGTTCCACAATTTATTCATATTGAAGACAAAATAATCGGGCCGTTAACGCTCAAGCAATTTTTATGGTGCTTAGCCGGAGCAATAATTTTGTTTATTTTATGGACATTCGCGCCAATGGCTTTATTTATTATTCTTGCTCTGCCAATCGCCGCTCTGTTTGCAGCCCTGGCATTTTATAAATACAATGGCCGGCCATTAGTTTATTTGTTTTTTAACGGTTTAAAATTTTTTGTTAAGCCAAAATTATATTTGTTTCAAAAAGCGCAAAAATCCAAAAAAGATATAATAGAAAAACCCGCAGAGATAAAGCAGGTTCTGCCTAAAATTAAACCTCAATTAAGCGATCTAGCCTGGAAATTAGATGCCAAATAGTCAATTTTCAATCTGTTTGAAAATTGATTAATTGAAAATTTAATAGAAATTGAAAATTAGAAATTAGAAATTATAAAATATAATATGCCAATAAAATCATCAACCAGCCGAATAATAGACATTGCTGATATTAGAGACGGCGTGATTATTTTGAATAACAAAGCCTTGCGCGCTGTTTTAATGGTTTCTTCTATTAATTTTGCTTTAAAATCGCAAGAAGAGCAAAAAGCAGTTGTTTACGCTTTTCAGCAATTTTTAAACTCTTTGGATTTTCCAATCCAAATTGTTGTCCAATCGCGGCAATTAAATATTGGCAGTTATTTAACAATGCTTAAAGCAAAAGAAGAAGCGCAAACAAACGAACTTTTAAGAATTCAGACTGCCGAGTATTCTGAATTTGTTAAGGGCTTGGTTGAAATGGCTAATATTATGAAAAAATCGTTTTATATTATTGTGCCATTTGCCGCAATTGAAGCAAAAAGAGAATCTGTCATGCAGAAAGCTAAAAATATTTTTAAGCCGTCCAAAAAAGCTGTTTTCACAGAAGAAGCATTTTCAAGATACAAAGAACAGCTTTGGCAAAGAGTTGATCATATTGCCAACGGCCTTTCTGGAATGGGCTTAAAATTGCAAGCGCTTAACACTGAAAATATTTTAGAATTATTCTATAATTTATATAACCCCAATGACTAATTTTCTAGAACAAATTGCTCCGCCTAGTTTAAAAAAAGAAAGCAATTATCTGCAAATAGGCGAGAAATTTTCTCGAACACTTTTTGTTTTTGAATATCCGGCTTATCTTAACGCTGGCTGGCTTGAGCCAGTTGTTAATTTAGACACCAGTTCAGACATTTCTCTTTTTATCTACCCAGAGGAAAGCAGCGTTATTTTAAAAAATTTGCAAAAACAAACAGCCAGAGTCCAGTCGCAAATATCAACAGAGGCTGAAAAAGGCAAAGTTCGCGATCCCCAGCTTGAAGCCGCTATTAAAAATATGGAAGATTTGCGCGACAAGCTCCAAACAGGCATTGAGAGAATGTTCAAGCTCGGGCTTTATATAACTGTCTACGCCAACTCTATTGAAGAATTAGATAAAAAATGCGACAGAATCAAGCAAGTTTTTGAAAGCCGATTAGTTTATATTAAACCAGCTATATTCCAAATGGATATTGGCTTTAAAACCACTGCGCCGCTTCTTCAAGACAAACTCTTAATTCATAATAGTTTAAATACCGAACCTCTTTCTTCAACTTTTCCATTTATTTCTTCAGATTTAAGCTCTGACACCGGCATTCTCTACGGCGTTAATCGACATAATAACAGCTTAATTTTATTTGACAGATTTAGCTTAGAAAACGCTAATTTTACAATTTTTGCAACTTCCGGCGCTGGCAAGTCTTATTTGTGCAAACTAGAAATTCTGCGTTCTTTAATGCTCGGCACTGATGTGATTATTATTGATCCTGAAAACGAATACCAATATCTAACTGAAACAGCTGGCGGCGCTTTTGTTAAAATTTCTTTATCTTCGGCGCACCATATTAATCCGTTTGATTTGCCTGAGCCAAAAGAAAACGAAAAATCAGAAGATATCTTTAGAAATAATATCGTTTCTTTAATTGGTCTTTTGCGGCTTATGCTCGGCGAAAAAACCACTGAAGGCCCAAAACTAACCCCGGAACAAGATGCGATTATAGATAGCGCTTTAATCCAGACCTATGCTTTAAAAGACATAATTCCTCAAGAAAGCTGGCAGAACAAAGAAATGCCTACTATGTCTGATTTTCAAACTATTTTAAACAACATAGACGGCGCTGAAGAATTAGGACTAAGGCTTAAAAAATATACTGAAGGCACTTTTTCCGGATTTTTAAACCAGCCGACTAATATTTCAACTAAAAACAAATTAATTGTCTTTAATATTCGCGACATGGAAGAAGAATTGCGGCCAATTGCTATGTATCTAATTTTGCATTATATCTGGAATTTGGTCCGTTCTGAATTAAAAAAGCGGCTTTTAATTGTTGATGAGGCCTGGTGGATGATGAAATATCCTGATGGCGCTTCGTTTATGTTCGGTATTGTTAAAAGAGCCCGCAAATATTATCTTGGCGTAACAACAATTACCCAAGACATTACTGATTTTGTAAGTTCGCCTTATGGCAAGCCGATTATAACTAATTCAGCTTTGCGGCTTTTAATGAAGCAGTCGCCGGCCGCAATTGACGAACTGCAAAAAACTTTTTATCTGACTGATGAAGAAAAATATCTGCTTTTAGAGGGCAATGTTGGCGAAGGAATATTTTTTGCCGGACCAAAACACGCGGCAATCAGAGTTGTTGCTTCTTATGCTGAAGACCAGGTTATCACTTCTGACCCAGCCCAGTTGCTGGAAATAGAAAAGGCAAAGCAAGAATTAGCGCAAGAACAAGAAAATGAGTGAAGTTAGCTGGAAAAATAGATTAAAAGAACTGCGGGAAAAAGCAAAGAAAAATTTACCTGAAGATACAGAGCAAAAAGAAGAAGTTAAGTTTCCGTGGTTTATGCTGATTACAAGTATTCCTGGCGATCTTGTTGGCTGGTTTAATGTCATAATGATTTTGCTTACAGCTGGAGTATGGGTTGCAATTAGCGGAACAATTTGGAACGCGACAGAAGCAGGTATTAATATTGTGCATTTTGTTTGGTATAGCTATTGCAGTTCAAGCGGCATTAGTGTTGATAAAAAGCAAAAATTAATAAAGAATTTGGCAGTTAATAAAATTGTGACAACGCTGTTCGGCTGGATTCCGATTATCGGCGATGCAATTCCAAAATTAACAATCAGCACTTTTGTTTTTTACGCTATGCAAAAAGCAATGTTAAAAAATCCCGTAAAAATATGAAAAAAATAATTACAACTTGCTTGTTTCTTGGAATTTGTTTCTTGTTTCTTGTGCCTGTTCAAGCAGAAGAGCTAGGAATAGACTTAAATTGGCACTCTTCTACTCTTGTTCCAGACTGGTACAAAGGCCGGGCATTGCCAGTCAGAGGCTCTACTCTGACTGTTTCTGCAATAACAAACCAAAAAAATCTAATTTACGATTGGTATTTAGACAGAAATTATATTAAATATAGTTCTGGATTAAACAGAGACAGCTTTAGTTTTGTTGTTACAGAATGGCCTGGTTATGAGCATAATATTAGAGTCAAAGTTGGCGACTCTTATGCTTCAACAAGCATTAAAGTCCAAGAGCCGAAAGTTCATCTTGGTTCGCGCGAATATATTTTAAAACCAGGCCAGACAAAAAGTTTTCAAGCAATCCCCTATTTTTTCACCAGCTCTAATTTAAAATATCAGTGGTTTGTGAATAACGAAGAAATTAAAAATAATAATGCAGATATTTTTACTCTTGATGTTGCGTCTGGCTCTGGATCTGGGACAAATAAATTGGATATTTTGATTAGAAATCCGAATAATTTATTAGAAAGAGCGCAGGAGAGAGTAGCAATCCAAATAAAATAATTTTCAATTCTTAATTTCTAATTAAGTAATTGAAAATTAGAAATTAGAAATTTACTCATGAAATATTTTAAATTCATAACTATTGTTTTAGGACTTGCGTTTTTAGCTTTAAGCTTCGCGACTGTTTTTGCCGCTGATTTTAGCCTTAATATGCCGAAATACGATGAAAATGTTGGCGCTGGAGAACAATTGGTTAGTTTTCTTGAATGGGCTTTTACTTTTGCTATTGCTGCGGCTGGGATTTTGGCTTTGTTAATGATTATGATTGGCGGGTTTCAATATATTACTGCGGCTGGCAGTGAAGCAATGGCTGGCCAAGCCAAAAACCGTATCCAAAACGCAATATTAGGCCTAGTTCTAGCCCTCTGCTCCTATTTAATTTTAAATACAATTAATCCAGACTTAGTCACGCTCCATTTGCCGGGGTTTGAGCCATTAAGTTCAAGTGATTTTAATTGGGAAGATTTTTTACCAGAAGAGCCAAAAGCAGGCGATGAGGCGCATGATGTGCTGGATGGCGGAATATGTGCAACAAAATTAGATTGTTATCATAGCCGTGAATGCGTTGACAAATTTATTTGTCCTGCAAATAAAGTAAATAATTATCTAGATCAGGCTTCGTGCGAAACAGCAGAAAGCCAATGCTACAATGATCCAAACACAACAGATAAAACGCCGTGTATACCAACGAAAATCTGCGAAGCTGTAAAGCCAGACCCAAAAAATCCAAACAGGGCGCTTGATGGGAGGGTTTTGTATGGAGAAAAGTGTGAAAACATAAGCACAGATATTTGTTACGATGCTCCGGAAGTTGTTTGCCATAGTTCTTTTGACGCAAGATGTCATGTACGAAGCGATTATTGGCAGCCATGCGAAAGAAACGAAGAATGTAAAAACAGCGAAGCAGATGTGCCTCTAGAAAAAAAACTACATTGTGACACGAAAAACAAAAGATGCACCACTGAAGACGATAGTCTTCCTGGAGAAATACCAGGAGAAACGCCAACCGAAGAACCTATTTTTGAATATAGTCCTGATGGAAAATACGCCATTGTTTTACAAGATTATATCTGGTCTGACACAAGCGGCTGCAACAATATAACTAAACCTGGTAAGTGGAAACAGCCTTCTGGCTTTTGGGAAGAAGTTTGCCAAATGCGATGGCCAAATGCTCCAACAAAAGATGCTTCTGTAAAGTGTGATGCTAAAAAACAATGCGCTGAATACCAATGGGCTGAAGCCGTTGAGGGTATCGCCGCAACTTGCGAAAACTCTTATGGGAAAGACTGGAAAAAAGAAGATGATAAGACCATATGCCAGCAAATACAAGGCAATCCTGCTATTTCCGATATAGATTGTTGTAAACAACAGATTGTTTGTTGCCGCAATGAGCAAACAACTGGCGAGAGCGCAGCATGTAATATGTTAAATTTATATCTTAACGAAAGCCAAAAAAAAGTTTTCGAATGGAAGCAAGCAACAGGCGGCGATAAACCATGTCGTGATCTACAACTCGGGCCAGCGAGCTTTATTAAGTTTTATACAGATTGGGGAACCAATCCACTGCCAGCTACTTGTTGTGAAAAAACACAAAAAAAATAAATCATGTCTCTCAAAAAAATCTCAAAAATTTATCCACAACAAACTCTTGACAAAAAAACTCTTTTTGCTATAATTATTTTAATTAACTCCCCCCGCGCTTACTTCGGTAGGTGCGGGGTTTAATTTTTATGGCTAACCAGCAAAAGCTTTTAAGCAATCTGCAAAAGCAGGGTTTTAAAATCGAACTTGGGCACATGTTGAAAACAGACAAATATCATGAAAAAGGCGTTGATGTTTTAATAGCTGTTGATATGTTGATTGGCGCTTACGAGGATTTATATGATAGACTGATATTGGTAACTTCAGATACAGATCTCATTCCAGCCATTGCAAAAGTTCGCGCAAAAAATAAACAAGTTGAATATATTGGCTTTAGCCATAAGCCTTCTTACGGTTTAATCACGCATTCTGATATCAGAAGATTATTAACCAAAGAAGGCTTAGAACCATTTATCAAATCATGAATTTAAAAAAAATCCTAATTATAATAATATCTATTTTAGTGCTTGTTTTAGCGTTTTTGCTTTACAATATTTGGCAAAGCATGAAAAGCGACAAGCCAATAACAGAATCGCCAATAAAAAAAATACCAATAACAAGTTCTGTTATTAACACAACCCAGTTGCAAAAGATCCAGCAATTAACAACCAGGCCGATTATTGGCCTAACCATTGCTGATCAAAAGCTTAAATATTTTGATAAGCTTAATGGCCATATTTTTGAAATGGCATTAGACGGCACCAGAGAACGGGAAATAATCAGCAGTGATATTGCTGGCTTAAAAAGTGTTATTTGGGAAGAAGCAGGCGCAAAAGCAATAATTCAAACCCAAGAAAAACAATATTTTTATGACTTTGAAACTAATCAAGTTGTTTTAGTTGATTTTGAAGAACCGATTTTTTGCAAAAATAAAATATTTTATCTTTGCTCTTTCGGCGTCTGCCAAATTAGCGGCGAAGGCGAAAAACAAGAAATTGCTTTTCAAACTGCAATGCGAGACCTGAAATTAGTCTGCGCTAATCAAAATATTTATATTTATCAAAAACCAAGCATTAAAGCGCCAGGCATTGTTTATCAAATTGACCCGTTTAAAAAAATTATTGGTCCTTATTACGGCTTAATTTTCAAGTCGCCTGACAATTATTCAATCGGACTTGAGCCGCATAATACAATCGCTGATAAATGCGCTGGAGATTATTGCGCTGTGCCGCAAAATTTAGATAAAAATATTCTGATGCCTGATGATTATTATAAAAATCTTATTATTACTCAAGATGCTTTTTGGGACATAAAAAACAAAAAAGAGATTATTAAAACCTCTTTTGACGCGCAGAATTTATTAGTTTTTGAAAATAAATTATATTTTACTGATAAAGCAACTGGTTATTTATATATGATCAGACTGGATTCCGGCTTGCAATAATCAGTTTTTTGCGCTATAATTTTATATTATTTCAGGGCGTTTACCCGCCGCAATTTGGGTCGATGTATTGAGAAAGCCATTCTAAAAGTTTATTATTTGATATATTGTTTATTGTTTACTATACTTTCACCCAAATTATGGCGGGTGAAGAGCTCTTATTTCTATGTATTACACATATGTATTACAAAGCTTAAAAGTGGTTGGGGCAGAAAGCACCTGTTAAAAACATTAAAAAATTATCGGGCGTTTAGCTCAGCTGGTTAGAGCATCGCGTTGACATCGCGGAGGTCGGAGGTTCGAGTCCTCCAGCGCCCACAAGAGGGCTAATAGCTCAGTGGCAGAGCATCCGGCTTATATCCGGACGGTCGGGGGTTCGAATCCCTCTTAGCCCACTTTAATTTTTGCAAATCCCAGCTTGCCTTTTTGGATAATTAGATTATTTTTAATTTTAATTTTTTGATTTGGGTCTTTAAGAACTTGATTATCAATTTTAACTGCGCCTTGCTTGATTAGTCTTTTAGCTTCTGATTTACTAGAAGCTAATTTTGTTTTAACTAACAAGCCTGATAACTGATAACTGACAACTGATAACTTAATTTCAGGCATTTTGCTTGGCGCTTTTTTTTCTTTGAAAATTTTTTTAAATTCTTTTTCTGCTTTTTTTGCTGATTTTTCGCAATGATATAATTTAACTATCTCAAAAGCTAATCTAGCTTTTGCGTCTCTTGGTTTTTGCCGCAAGATTTTTTTAATTTCTTCTTGGGGCAAACGAGTAGCTAGCTCAAAATAATCCGGCATAATCTCATCATGCATTGACATAATTTTGCCGAACATATTGTTTGGTTCTATATCCAAAGCAATAAAATTATCAAAAGTTTTGCTCATTTTTTTGCCGTCAAGTCCGGGCAATAGCTTTATTGTTAAAACATTTTTTTCTTTTTTATTATAAATTTTTTGCAGCCGTCGGCCGGCCAGCATATTAAAAAGCTGGTCACTGCCGCCAATTTCCAAATCAACATTCATAGCTGCTGAATCATAACCTTGCATCAAAGGATAAAGAAATTCATGCAAACCAATCGGCTTGTCTTCTTTTATTCTTTTCTGAAACATGTCCCTGTCAAGCATTTGCTGAACAGTAAAGCAAGAAGCGATTTTGATTATGTCCCCAAAGTTTAATCCAGAAAGCCACTGGCTGTTGTATTTAATTTTTACTTTATTAATATCCAAAATTTTGCCGGCTTGTTTTTGATACCCTTGCATATTTTTATTAATCTCTGATTCTGTAAGTGGTTTACGAATAGCGTTTCTGTCGGTTGGATCGCCAATGCGGGCGGTAAAATCACCGATTAATAAGATTATTTCATGGCCTAATTCCTGGAACTGGCGCAATTTCCATAAAACAACAGAATGGCCTAAGTGCAATTGAGGGCTTGTTGGGTCAATGCCATAATAAACCCGCAGTTTTGCGCCGGCTTTTAATTTTTTTTCCAAATTAGTGCGGACAATTATATCTTCAACCCCGCGAAACAAAAGCTCTTTGATTTTGTCCATAAAAGTACAATAACTCTATTTAATAAATTTTTCAACATTGTGCACAACCTCTTTTGGCACAGCCTCAAGCTTAGTAATATAATCTTGAGCGCCAAGAGCTATTGCTCTGTTTCTATCGTTTTCCGAAAGATTAGTAAAAATCACAACTGGGATGTCTTTGGTTTCTGTATTTTTTTTCAAAGCTGTTAAAGCAGTAAATCCAGGCTCTTTGGAAAGCTGGCCGTGGGAATTATAAAAAACCAAATCTAAAACAATTAAATTTGGTTTTTCGCGTTGAGCAGTTTTAAGCGCCATCTCGGCTTTTTCAATAATTATGACATCATAGCCAGCTTGCTCAAACGCCAGCTTATAGGTTTTGGTTAAGATTAATTCATCTTCAACCAGAAGTACTTTTTTTTTCATATTTTTGTTCTTTTAATATTAGCGGCAAGCTAATTGTAAATACAGAGCCTTTGTCTTTGCCTTCTGAATAAACATCAATGCTTCCATTATGCAGTTCAACAATATTCTTGGCAATATAAAGGCCTAAGCCAGTGGAATTGACATTTAATCTTTTGCCGCCGCGGCCTCTTGAGAATTTTTTA
>JBDRLZ010000009.1:0-2764 GCA_043812555.1 bacterium | reverse complement strand
TGGCCATTATAAAACCTGCGGGCCGCCTGGATCTTATCTTCAGTATCTGTTAGCTCGTCTTGGAGCTTGCCAAAATTTTCATTGGCTTTAAGTTCTGGATATGCTTCTGCTACTGCGAAAAGCGATTTTAAGGCGCCGGAGAGCTGATTTTCCGCGGCAAGATGCTCTTTTGGAGTTTGCGCGGAAATGGCATTGGCGCGCGCTTGCGTTACCTTTTCAAATACTTGGCTTTCGTGTTTGGCATAGCCCTTGACTGTTTGCACCAAGTTAGGAATTAAACTGTGCCGGCGTTTAAGCTGAACCTCAATATCAGACCAGCCTTCATCCACTCTGTTGCGCTTGGTGATTAGGCTGTTGTAAGTGGCGATTAGCCAGAGAACAATTAGGACGATAAGTCCTATGAGAATGTAGAGTAATATATTCATAAGTAATGTCAAATTTCAAATGTCAAATGTCAAATCAATGTCAAAATCCAAAATTCTCCGCCAATTCGGCGGATTGGCATTTGTCATTTGGATTTGATTTGATATTTAGATTTTGTCATTTGAAATTTAAAGATTATCAATAATTTTTTTAATTACTTTCATCTGCGTTGATAGCAAGTCCGCCTCCGTAATCATTTGCGCCGCGTATAAAGCATTTAGCGGCTTCGTGTCTTTAATCTGGTATTTTTTTGGATAGCTTTTTTCTAAATCGCCGTCCAAAATAAATATGTCTTTACCTTTAAGTATTTTAATTTGCTCGCTATATGTTGTTTTATTATACTTGTTTAATATGCTTTTTATCAATTCCGGCCGCGTCCCTTTTAAAGCGTCTTGATCCATCATAACCGCGCAAGGGATATTAAAAGCGCGGCATAAATTAACGTAGATATCAATGTTGCCTTTACTGCCGGCATAAATCACTTTTATATCGTCTTCGCCTTGATAAAATTTGTCAATCAATCCTCTCATTAAGATTCTATCAGAAACTCCTTCTACTAGCAAGATTTTATCCGCAAAAAACATTTCAGTATTGTCAGAGTTAAGCTCCTGCACCAGACGGTTTCGATTAAGAATAAAATCAGACTGGCTTAAAGCATGTATTTGAGTTGAGCGGGACTTGTCGCGAGCTATTCGCCAAATATATTCAACGGTTACTGGCTGTACAAAAGTTGGACTATGAGTGGTTAAAAAAATTTGATTATTAAATTTTTTGTCTTTCAAAACGCGCAGAAATTTTTTGAGTATGGTAGGATGCAGGTGCGTTTCCGGTTCATCAATTAAAATGATATCATAGTCCGGGTGAAAAATATAAAACAAGAGGACAAACAAGCGCCTAAAACCCTGCCCCATGCGCACTAACGGCCGATCTCGATGGTCTGTGTAAATATTTTCCAAAAACAATTTTTCGCTGATTTCAATATCATCAAAATAATCCCGCAATGTTTGGCAAAATTCATAATAAGTTTGATTATAGTATTTTTTAAAAGTTTTTAGATCTTGATTTATCAATCTTTCCAAAGACATCTCCGGTTCAACTCTAATAATGCGCTTTTGGCTCTGCTGTATCCGTTTGTCTTGGCCTGTTGCGTTTTTTTTATTGAGCAAATAAGTTCTGCGGTCGCGTTTGAAGGTTATTTTTAGTTCGTCTTTTGATTTTAATCGCACGGTAATATTTAAATCCGCGCTTTCATCGTAAAAGCGGCTTGGATCAAGATCAGGGCTGAATAGAAATTCAATAGCGTCTAAAATGTTTGTTTTGCCGGAGTTGTTGGGGCCGATTAAAATATGAAGATTAGAGAATTTGGCGATGTTAATTGGTTTTTCTACGGTTTTATAATGATTGATTTGGAGATTTGTGATCTGCATAAAAGGTTTTGGGTTAAATCATAATTTGCAATTTATAAAAATATTATTTCTGCTTCAGCTTATCCAGCAACTGCTCCGTCTCAAACGCTCTTTGCGCATTTTTATCAATGTAAACTTTAATTTCCGGCGCGTATTTAAAAGTTATTTGCTGATGCAGAAGAAATTTAAGATGCGACAGTTTGCGGCAGATGGCGCTAAAAACCGTATCAGTTTTATCCGTAGGATAAATAGAAAGACCGGCTTTGGCATAGCGCAAATCCTTTGAGGTCTTAACATTTGTAATGCTGACTAAAACACCTGGCGCAAGTTCCATTTCCTGATTAATAATCTCGCCGAATTTATGCTTGATAAATTCATTAATTTGATTTAAGCGGTGGGGTTTTTTAGATGGCATAATATTAGCGGGGCTGCAAGATCCTCTTTTCCTCGCGCGTAGTATAAAATCGCAAAATATCATCAATTTTAATAATTAAATCACCCCTTACTTTAAGCCCGCATTCCTGCGGAGTCTTTACTTTTTTAACCACCTCTTTATTATGCTGAAGTTCTAAAATTAAGCCCTCGCCCATTACTTCATTATTTCTAAAAATTCTAAATTTGGTTTTGCCTGCAATCTCGCCTTTTGTTATCTGGCCGCCAATAATTTGGAAATTTTTAGATTTAGTGAATACAGCCAAAATTTTAATTTCTCCGATTTCCTCCTCTATTATTTTGGGAGGGATTAATTCTTCCACTGAATCTCTTAGATCTTCCAAAAGTTTATAAATTATTGTGTAAGTTTTAAATTTAATATTGCGCGTATTGATTAAATGTTTTGCCCAAGCGCCGGCCTCTACTCTAAAACCTAATAAAGCAAGTTTTTGCGCTTCAGCGTCTAATATGTCACTTTCTGTAAAATTGCCCAAGCCATGCTT
>JBDRLZ010000008.1:0-15132 GCA_043812555.1 bacterium | reverse complement strand
CGAGGCTCTTGGAACATGAATGTTAACTCATCCGGCCTAGGCCTTCACACTGCTAAGAAAATAATTGAAGGCCATCATGGCCAAATCACTGCCCAATCAGAAGGCGAAGACAAAGGGTCAATATTTACGATTAGTTTACCGGTGATGCAGGAAATATGACATCTAATAATAACAACGAAATTTTATTATTTGCTGAAACAAATTTTCGCGGGGAGCGGAAGCGTTTTGGCATTAAGAAAGACGACCGGCGCAAGCATATGTATATTATCGGTAAAACTGGCATGGGCAAAACAGCTCTTTCGGCCAATATGGTTATTCAAGACATGAAAAGCGGCAAGGGAGTAGCAGTTGTTGATCCGCACGGCGAATTTGCCGAAAGCATGCTTGATTTTGTGCCATCAAGCCGCATTAACGATGTTGTTTATTTTAATCCAGCTGATTTAAACCATCCAATTGCTTTTAATGCTGTTGAACAAGTTGATCCTGAACATCGGCACTTAATTGCTTCCGGCTTAGTCGGCGTTTTTAAAAAAATCTGGGTTGATTCCTGGGGCCCGCGTTTGGAATATGTTTTGCGCAATGCTATTTTAGCTTTGCTTGAATATCCGGGCAGTACTTTGCTTGGAATTATGAGAATGCTGGTTGATAAAACTTACCGAGGCAAAGTAATTGAAAAAATTCAAGACCCGGTTGTCAAATCTTTTTGGGTTGAAGAGTTTGCCAAGTACCCCGACAGATTTGCGGCTGAAGCAGTCGCGCCGATTCAAAATAAAGTTGGTCAGTTTTTGTCTAACCCGTTGATTCGCAATATTGTTGGCCAAGTTAAATCTTCGATTGATATGCGCGAAATAATGGACAAACAAAAAATATTGATTTTGAATTTGTCAAAAGGCCGAATTGGCGAAGACACTTCAGCTCTCTTGGGCGCAATGATAATTACCAAACTGCAGTTAGCCGCAATGAGCCGGGTTGATATCCCAGAAGAAGAAAGAAAAGATTTTTATCTTTATGTTGACGAATTTCAAAATTTTGCCACTGAAGCGTTCGCAACAATTTTGTCCGAAGCGCGCAAATACCGCTTGGATCTTATTTTGGCCCATCAATATATAACTCAAATGCCGGAAGTTGTTAGCGATGCTGTTTTTGGCAATGTCGGCACAATTATCAGCTTTCGGGTTGGCGCGACTGACGCTGAATTTTTAGAAAAAGAATTTGAGCCGATTTTCACTATGAACGATCTGGTTAATTTATCTAAATACAATATTTATCTTAAATTAATGATTGACGGCGTTGCTTCCCGGGCTTTTTCTGCAACAACTCTGCCTCCTTTTGATTTGCCTGAAGAAAGTTATCGGGAGAAAATTATCAAGGTTTCGCGCGAGCGCTATACTCGGACCAGGGCAGAAATAGAAGAAAAGATTGCCCGCTGGAGCGGTATGCATAAAATTGAAACAAGAGTTGCTGTTCCTGATAAAACGCTTTATCCTGCTGTTTGTTCTTTATGCGGAGCGGAAGCTCAAGTGCCTTTTAAGCCAGAGCCTGGCCGGCCGATTTATTGCCGGGATTGCATTAAACAGCGCCGGCCGAAATTTGAACCGGAAAAAGAAAAAAAAGAAGTTGACAAAGAAGGGCTTAAAACTTTGATTAAAGATTCTTTGAAGACTACAGAAAAATAACTATTCTTCCCCGCATTCGGGGTCTTCGCATCCGCAGCCCTGCTGAATCTGTTTTGGCGTTAGCGGACAATTTTCAGGATGATTTGGATCGCAGGTTTTATATCTAATTAAATTATAAATACCAAAAGCTGAATAAACAAAAGAAGCGAGCATTATTATCACAAAAAACCAAGAAATTACTTCAAAATACTTATTAACAAACCGGCCGGTTTTTTGATTATGCTTTAGAATTTTACTAATAATCTTTGATTTAATTCTTTGATCAAGACCGGTTTGGCAAGGCCTGAATCTTAATCGATTAAAAACACACTCAAAAGCCTCTTTAGCCAAATAGCGGTATTTAAGAGAAAACAAGCCGAGCAAAGAAAAAACTGCAAGAGCAATTATACAAATCATATTTTAAGAAGTTCTAATAATTGAGTTTTATTAACCGGGCCAACACGCAGAATTTTTGGTTTTGAGCTTGTTAAATCAAGCACTGTTGAAGGCTGGTTTTTAATTTCTCCATTTAGGTCCAAAATCAAATCCGGCTTGGGATGATGATTTTGAAATTGCCTTTGGATTTCAAGAATATTTTTACAAGTTTCTTGTCCTGATAAATTTGCGCTTGTGCCAGTAATTGGGAATTTTTGAGCCAACTGAATCGGCACAGGATGATTAGGAATACGCAAGCCAATTGTTCCCCCGCCTCTTTTCTGCAGGACGACTGTTACGGCGCCTGGCCAGACTGCCTGTAAAATTTTTTCGACTTTCTTATCAATATAGGCTAATTTTTTAGCTGTTTTAATATCAGCAACAATAATTGGCACTGGCCGATTCATCAGCCTATTTTTAATTTTATAAAGACGCCTTATTGCGTCTTGGTCCAAAGCATTAACCCCCAAGCCAAAAACAGTGTCAGTCGGGTAAACAACTGATCCGCCGCGAGCCATCACATCAATTGCTTCTTTAATATTGCAAGACAAATACATAGAAAGTATTCTAGCACAGAATTATAAAAAGCTAAAGATATTGACTCTATTTGAGCTTTGTGCTTAAATTAAAAAATGCTCAATAATCAGGAGGTTATAAAAAAAGAAGGAATTATTAAAGAGGTTTTGCCTAATACGATGTTTAAAGTCAAGTTAAGCGATGGGGGAGAAATTCTGGCTCATATTTCCGGCAAAATGCGCATGCATCATATTCGTATTTTGCCAGGCGATAGCGTCAGCCTAGAAATAAGCCCTTATGATTTGACTAAAGGCAGAATCGTTTATAGAAAATGAAAGTTCGTTCATCGGTAAAAAAAATTTGTCAAAAATGCAAGATAGTCCGACGCAAAGGTCGTGTTTATATTATTTGCTCAAACCCAAAGCACAAGCAACGCCAAGGTTAAATTTAATATGGTTAGAATTGCCGGAATAAATATTCCTGAAAACAAAAAAATAGAAATTGCTTTGACCTATATTTACGGCATAGGCCGTTCTTTAAGCAGGAAATTATTAAAAGAGCTTAGCATTGATCCTGATATACGCGCTTCTAAATTAGATACCGAACAAATAAATCGCTTGCGCGAATTAATAGAAAAACAAAAAGTTGAAGGCGAACTGCGCCGCGAGAAAATAATGAATATTAAGCGATTAAAAGATATTAATTGCTGGCGCGGGTCAAGACACGCCAAAGGATTGCCGGTTCGCGGTCAAAGAACCCGTACCAACACAAGAACAATTCGGGGCAATGTCAGAAAGACAATGCTTTCCGGAAGAAGAAAGATGGAGAAGACTTAATATGGGTAAAAAAAGAATTAAAACAATTCAAGCTGATAAGCTTAAACAAAGAAAAACTAAAAAAATAAGCCGAAAAATCAGCCAAGGCCGAATTTATATTAAATCAAGCTATAACAATACCATGATAACAATCACTGACTTGAACGGCGATGTGGTTGCCTGGTCTTCAGCTGGTCTTTTAGGATTTAAAGGCGCTAAAAAAGCCACTCCTTATGCCGCTTCAGCAATTATGAAAGATGTTGTTAGCAGGGCCAAAGAAAGCGGTTTAAGAGAGGTTGAGCTTTATGTTAAAGGATTTGGCACTGGCCGCGAATCAGCTATAAGAGCTGTACCAGCCAATGGATTAGAAATTGTCTCTATTAAAGATATGACTCCAGTACCCCATGGTGGTTGTCGGCCGCCAAAACCAAGAAGAGTATAATATTTTTTATGAAAGAATCAGTTTGTAAAATTTGCCGCAGATTAGGAGAAAAGCTTTTCTTAAAAGGCGAGCGCTGTATTGGGCAAAAATGCGCTATGATTAGGCGCAATTATCCGCCAGGCATGCATGGTCAAAAAAGACGAAGAGCTTCGTCTGAATACGGTTCACAGTTAAAAGAAAGAAAGAAAGCTGAGCTAAAAAGACAGGGCAGTTATTTGGATTATAAGGTTTACGACTTAAAGCTGGCCCCGTCTTTAAGAGCGGCTAAGCAATTAATTAGCCACGGCCGCATTTTGGTTAATAACAAAAAAATAAACATTGCCTCGTACAATGTCAAAAAACAAGACACAATTAAATTAATTAAATTAACTAAATAATCAATGAATCAAAAAATTGCCTTACCCCTTAAACCAAAAATTATTAGTCAAAAAGACAGCCAGGCGCTTTTTGAAATCTCTCCCTGCCACCCAGGTTACGGCATTACTTTGGGCAATGCTTTGCGTCGAGTTTTGCTATCAAGCTTAGGCGGAGCCGCAGTAACTTCGATTAAAATCGCTGGAGTTAATCATGAATTTTCAACTATTCATCATGTTGTTGAAGATGTTGTTGAAATTATGCTCAATATTAAACAATTGCGCTTTAAGATTTATTCTGATGAGTCAGTCAAAGTCATACTTAATGCTAAAGGAGAGAGAAAAATTAAAGCCAAAGACATTAAAATACCAAGCAGCATTGAAATTATAAATAAAGATCTGCATATTGCTACTCTAACTGATAAAAAAGCAAATTTGGAAATAGAAATGCTGGTTGAGAAAGGACTCGGCTATGTACCGGCCGAACAGCAGACAAAAGATAAGTCAGAAATAGGCTTGATTGCGCTTGATGCAATTTTTACTCCAGTCAGGCGCGTTAACTTCACGGTTGAAAACATTCGCGTTGGCAAGCGCACTGACTTTAATCGATTGATTTTAGATATTGAGACTGACGGCACGATTACTCCAAAAGACGCTTTTGTTTCAGCGGCTCAATTATTGGTTGACCACTTTAAAGTTTTTACTAAAACTGAAGTAGCCAAAAAAACAAAAATAAAAAAACAGGAAAAAACAAAAAAAATCAGAACAAAAAATAAACCGCAAAAAGATAATTTGAAAAAAATGCTGGTTGATGATTTAAAAATATCATCAAGGACAATCGCCTCTTTAAGAGAAAATCGCATTAAGAGTATAGCTAGTTTAGCTAAAAGAAGCGAATCACAACTTATGGCATTAGCCGGTATTGGTGCGAAAGGCATTAAAGAGGTTAAAAGAGAAATGGGCAAGTTGGGCATTATCTTAAAAAACGAATGAGAAAACTTAGCCGTAAAAAAGATCAAAGAAAAGCACTGCTAAGAAGCTTAGCAGAGTCTTTGATTTTGCAGGAAAAAATTCAAACAACAGAGGCAAAAGCAAAAGAGCTTAGGCCATATATTGAGAAGCTCGTAACCAAAGCGAGAAAAAATACCCTGGCTAGCAGGCGAGATTTATTAAAATTATTTGATAATAATATTGTCAATAAATTAAATCAGATTTCTCAAAAATATCTAACCCGTCAGGGCGGTTATACCAGAATTATTAAATTAACTCCTCGCCAGACTGATTCTGCTCAAATAGCTATAATTGAATTTGTTTAATTTATGAAACTAGATGCAAAAAATCAAAGACTTGGACGATTAGCTTCAAAAACAGCTAAGCTTTTAATTGAGGGCGAAAAAGTCGAAATTAATAATATTACTGAAATAGAACAGACTAGCAAAAACAAAATTTACTATTCTCACTCTGGCTATCCAGGCGGGTTTAAAACAAAAACTTACCAGGAGATTGGTCCAAAAAAAGCTTTTGAAAAAGCTGTTTGGGGTATGCTCCCGAAAAATAAATTGCGCAAACCAAGAATTAAAAATTTAATTATAAATGACTAAAAAAGAGAAATACCTAGAAGCAGTCGGCCGCAGAAAAACAGCTGTTGCCCGGGTAAGATTATATCTCAAAACTAAAAAACTTACTGCCAAAATTAAGGGCGGCGGCGTGAGTTCTCAAGAACAGGCTGTTAAACTTGGCTTGGCTCGCGTTTTGATAAAATATAAGCCGGATTTAAAGCAGTCTTTAAGAGCCGCCGGACTTTTAACGCGCGATCCGCGAGAAGTAGAAAGAAAAAAACCAGGGCGCAAAAAAGCCCGGCGCAGACCGCAATGGTCAAAGAGATAAAGCAATTAAAGCTCATCCAGAACAAACCAATTATTGCTAATTTCAACAAACAGCTTGTTGTCTTGATAAAAAATCTTATCTGCTTTGATAAAGTCAACTATATTTGTTCCGTAGAGTTCTATAAACTTTACTTGATCGCCAACTAAAAAAACCACATGTTCATGGTCTTTATACAAAAAAGCCTGCTTAATTGGTTCAGCATAGCGAGTAATTAATTTTATTTCTTTTTCGTCTTCTCCGCTCTCAAGCCAAATTTCGTGATTATTATAATTTAATTTGTTTTCTTTTTGAACAGTAATTTCCGGCAGTTTGTTAATTTGTATTAGCTTTGGTTCTTTTGGCAGTAATAAAATACTATCTTGTTTAACAATCATATTTGGCTCTATAACAAGTTTTTTTTGCCAAGAATAAAAACCATCCAGCTCTAGGCTGACAAAATATTTTCCAGGAATAAGCCGGCTAATAATTGCCGGCGTTTGCACTTTTAAGATTTTATTGTTAAGATAAATTGAAGCTTTTCCAGGCGTTGATTTTAAAAAAATGCCGCCAGTATTAATCAATTTTTTTTCTTCCAAGTCAAACTGATACCCCTGAGCTCGCAAAATAACCAAGGGCGTAGCTAAAGCAAATATAAAAACAAAAATAAGCAATATTATAAAACGAAGTTTTTTAGTCACTATTTTAATAGTATCACAAGATTTTATGTTTATCAAGAAAATTGGCATAGATCTCGGCACAGCAAATACTCTGGTTCATGTCCCTAAAAAAGGCATTGTTATTAATGAACCGTCGGTTGTGGCCATTACGCAGAATAATCAAATTCTAGCTGTTGGCAGCGAGGCTAAAGAAATGCTCGGCCGAACTCCAGAAACAATTACTGCTTATAAACCGCTTAAAGACGGGGTTATTGCTGATTACAAAGCAACAGAGGCCATGCTTAAATATTTTATTGACAAAGTTACTAAACCAATAAGGCTTTTTAGGCCAGAAGTGATGGTTGGCGTGCCAGCCGGCATTACTTCAACTGAGCGCCGGGCAGTTATAGAAGCTTGCGTTCAAGCCGGCGCCAAAGCAACTTATTTGTTAAAAGAGCCTGTTGCCGCGGCTATTGGAGCTGGAATTCCGATTACTTCAGCTTCGGGCAATATGATTGTTGATATTGGCGGCGGGACATCTGAAGTTGCGGTTATTTCTCTAGGCGGGATTGTCAGCTGTGCTTCGGCCCGAGTTGGCGGAAATAAAATCGATCAGGCAATTGCCGACTATATTCGCAAAAAACACGGGTTGGCCATTGGCGAGCGTATGGCTGAGCAAATTAAAATTGCTGTTGGCAATGCTTTACCGCAGGATGCAGACAAAGAAAAAATTTTAGAAATAAGAGGCAGTGATTTGGTCGAGGGTCTGCCAAAGATTATTGGGATAAGCAGTAACGAAATTACAGAAGCGATTCAAGAACAGTTAAGAGAAATTATTCAAGCCATTAAAACTGTTTTGCGCGACACGCCGCCGGAATTAGCGGCTGATGTAATAGAAAAAGGCATTGTTTTATCCGGCGGCGGCGGACTTCTGCGCAATCTAGATCAATTAATTACGCAGTCTATTGGCATTAATTGTTATTTAACAGAAGAGCCGTTGTTTGATGTTGTAAAGGGCGTTGGCATTGTTTTAGAAAATTTAGATGCTTATAAGCAATCTTTACTAGCAGCAAAATGATTAAAATTGTTCCGACAATTTTAGCTCAAAACAAACAAGGGTTTGAGCGAAAAATCAAAAAAATCAAATACGGCAAATCCTGGAGTGGATTAAGCCGGAAGAGATAATTAGATTTGATATTGTGACTAAGTTGGATAAAAGTTTAGAAAATGCTTTATCTTAATAAATATTTTCTTAACTTTTCTAGCGCAATCTTTCTCATTGAAAGATTGTTTTTTTCTTCTGGCGTCATTTGGGCGAATGTTTTGTTATAGCCTTCTGGCTGAAAAATAGGATCCCAACCAAAGCCGTGTTTGCCTTTTGATGTGACTATTTTGCCCTTGATGATGCCTTTGAAAATTTTGCCGTCAGACAAGCCAATCACACAAACTGCTTCTGCTGGTTCGTTCTCATACGCTTTAACAATTCTTTGATTATCAAAAAATTTAATTAAGGCTCCGACTTCTTTATTCTTGCCTAAATATAAAGCTGTATCTTCAACAAAAAACTTCTTCCCACCTAAGGCTTTTTTAGCTTGAGCTGTCTTGTGCTCAATAACCTTTTCTGCCCCAACAGCTTGAATTTCATCAAGCTCAAGATTTTGGCCGATAACTTGAATATTATCACCAAGAATATCTTGAGCTTCTTTTAATTTATTTGGATTTGAGGTTAGGAATAAAAGTTGCATATAAGAATTAGAGTGGCTTGAAAGACTTTCGAGCCACTCATTGTATTAATTTTGTTGATTATTCACCATAAGCTTTTTTGAGAGCCTCGTTGGCTCGTTGAGAGCAAATTTCGCATTCATTAGAATGTGCCCAAAGCTCTTTACAGAGACTGCTAGAATCTGCTGAAACGGTATTAATTGCTATCTCAAATGCCTCTGTTTTTGGATGCCCTTGGGCATCTAGCAAATCTCTTTGTTTCAACATAGCGCGGTTGCCTCCTAATGATAACATTTCAACACCTCCCAAATAAGTATTTTTAGCTTAACATAAGCTATTTTAAAAGTCAAGGATTTCGTAATGTCTCAATACCTTGGCAACACCCTGCGAGCAAGGAATGTGCTAGCATTAAGCATATGCCATACTCACTTAACCCCTATCTGCCTCGGGTTAGAATGCAGGCAGTTTTACTGGTTAAATGCCAAGGCTAGTCAATGCGCCAGGTTGCTCGCTACATTGGTGTCCATGCATCAACTATCAGCAAATGGTGTAAAAGAGTTAGGTTTGCTGATATCAGAATGCAGAAAGAGATACCAACTAAAAGCAGCCGGCCGCAGACATCGCCCATCGGACTGGCAACAGTCAATCGCGTTTTGCAAAGAAACAATCTTGTGAAACAACGCAGTCCATGGAAAAAGCTTCACAAGTATGCGCCTCGTCCAAAAGCAGTAAAACCAGGTGATTTAGTGCAGGTTGACACGATTCACTTCTTGAAAAGGCCATTTAACATTCAAGGCGGCAGATACTATGTTTACACCCTGCTTGATGTTTTCTCCCGCTGGGGTTATGCTTTAGCCGCAGAGCAAGCTAATACCCATCAGTCATTAGAGTTTGTTTGTTGTGCTAAAAAGACAGCGCCATTCAGCTTTGATTGTTTGCAATCTGATCATGGCAGCGAGTTTTCCAAATATTTCAGCCAAAACATTAAAACAATGCATAGGCACAGCCGAGTCAGAACACCAAATGACAACGCGCATCTTGAACGCTTCAACCGAACACTAAAAGACGAATGTTTGATAAAGCTTCCCAGAGATGTTAAAATGATTAACAGCGCGCTGAAAGTTTATCTTAAATATTACAATGAAGAAAGAATTCATCTTGGATTAAAATGTCAAACACCAAGTCAAATAATCAATCAAGTGTTGCCAAGGTGTTGATTAGAGAACGGTCGCAAAATAGTATTTTTGTGATAATCCCAAATTAGAACATTTACAACAAGGAGATGAACAAAATGCAAGCGTTTGATGTGCTTATTGTGGGCGGGGGTCCGGCTGGTCTTTTCGCGGCAAAAGAGCTTATATTAAAAGCTCCTTCGGCCAAAATCGCCTTAATTGAAAAAGGTGTTAATCCGGAAGGCAGAGTCTGCCCGCCTGCCTCAAAAGTATGCAATGAATGCGATATATGCGATGTGATTCATGGCATTGGCGGTTCTGGTCTGCAAGTTGACGCAAAGCTTTGTATAGATACAAAAGCTGGCATTAAAGGCAATATTGCAACAGAGGGATTGTGCCAATATCTGGATCATCAGCTTATACAATTGTGCAATAAAAGCAATGTTGTTTTAGGGTTGACTATTCCTGAAAATCCAGGATTCTTATTGGAAAAGATTAATGATGCTGGCCTTGATTTAACTAATTATCCTGTGCGTTCTTTGGGGACAGACCGCGCTCGTGTTGTAGCGGAAACTGTTTATAGAGAACTTAAGCAAGCGGGTGTAAAATTCTTTTTGCGACACGAAGCTATTGATTTAGAGTATAATGGCAATTTTTCTTTAAAGTGCCTTTATGATTCATCGAGCATTATTGAATCGCAGGCTCCATATGTCGTTTTGGCACCGGGTCGTTCAGGTTCACTCTGGATTTCTTATCTCGCCTCAAAACTGGGCTTTGAGACTGTCCAGAATCCGATCGATGTAGGAGTGCGGATTGAGACTACTGAAAAAGTCTTAACCCCGCTCAATCGTTTGGGAGATAATCCTAAAATTAAATTGCCATGGCATGAGACTTATTTGAAAACCCATTGTTATTGCCCAGGAGGATTTGTTATAGCTTATAAATTGCTAACTCCTGGAATATCAATAAAGGTTGTAGATGGTCATAAGTATTATTCAAAGAGGTCCAAAAACAGTAATATTAATTTACTTGTCAGGCTGTATCCTGAAAGAATTATAGACCCGATTAATTACGGCATGTCATTTTTAAGACAAGTAAATCTAGTAGGACAAGGCAGGCCTATTCTACAAAGATTTAGTGATTTTGTAATTGGCAGGCCTAGTAGTGAAAAAGCAATCAAGAATAATGAGGTTGAGCCAAGTTTACCAGAATTTTCTTTAGCAGATATAAACATGTGCTTTCCCGCTTTTGTTACTAAAGGGCTATTTGAATTTGTTACGAGGCTGAATTTAGTTTGCCCTGGCATTGCATCTGATAATACTTTATTTTATGGCCCAGCTTTAGAATGGTGCATTCGTCGTGTTAGAACACAAGACAATCTTGAGACTACAATTCCTAACCTTTTTGTGGCTGGCGACGGAGCTGGATTGAGCCAAGGCGTTATTGCTGCTGCAATGACGGGTATTGTTGCTGCTAGATCAATCGCTGAAAAAATTTAAAGAAAGGTGATCTACTATGAGTTCTCAAAGGAAATCAATCGCTATTATCTCTTCTAGGCCAAGATTTATGCCAGCACTTCAAGACTTAACTAATTACCTAGAAGCAGCCAATCTAAGCGTTTATGTTCTAGATTGGGAGTTTCCAGAATTTAATCACAAAGAGTCTTTGTCTGTGCTGGCTTCAGAAGCTGCGCGGCATTGTTCTTTGGGGATATTCCAGCCTGTTATAGTTACTGCCACAGGATTATTCATTGAAATTTTGAATGAATTTCCCGGCTTACATACTGGTTATATTATGAAACGCATTGGCAATAAAGGTATTTTGAAATTATTAGAAAGCGAAAGTAATCGGAATGCGCTTTGGAAATTTATTTTGGCTTATTGTGAGCCAACCAAAGACCCTTTGCTTTTTGAAGGTATAACCGTGGGTAAAATTTCAACCGCAGAGAGAGGCCCTGATGGATATGTGTTTGACTTTATCTTTATCCCAGAGGACAATAATAACAAGATGACATTTTCTGAGAACATAGCTCTAAAAAAACAAGTAGGAGCAAGATGGCGTGCTTGTCAAAAATTCCTGCATTGGCACATAGGAGACAGATTATGACTGGTGAACAAATCAAACAATTCTTGCATGCAACCATAGAAGGAACAGGGCAAAGATGGTTTATACCAGACAAAAATTATTATTTAAGGCCAACAGAAAAAGTTGCTCAAGATATAATTGGATGCTTGCTTGTTGTGGTCAATAAAGACAAAGTCTGTGGTGGTAAGATTGTTGAAGCAGAGGCTTATCTTGGGGAAACAGACCCTGCTTGTCATGCAGCTCGGGGCATAACGCCAATTACTGAAATATTTTATAAAGAAGGCGGGGTTGCTTATGTGTTTCATGCTTATGGGGTGTGGCACTGTTTTAATGTAATTGTATGTCCTGCTGGAATAGCTGGGTGTGTGTTGGTGCGCGCCCTTGAACCGATGTTCGGCATTGACGAGATGGTAAAAAGACGAAATACTACCCCAGACAAGCTTCGTAATTTATGTTCTGGGCCTGGAAAACTTTGTCAGGCACTAGGTATAGAAACAAGACATAGTGGTTTTGATTTACGAAAAAGTGATTTGTTAATTCTTGCTCCTGATTCAAAAAGTATTGATATCGTAACGGGACCAAGGATAGGAATAAACAAGGCAAGAGATTGGCAGCTTAGATATTGTGTAAAAGATTCTCTGTGGCTGTCTAGGAAAGGGGGATAAAAAATTATGCGTCAGCCAATGAAACAGTTTGTTGTTTTTGAAGGATTAGACGGATCTGGCAAGTCAAGTGTGATATTGGGCGTTAAAGAAATCTTGTTAGGAGAAGGTGAAAAAATAATTATTGTAGCTGATCCTCCAATGATAGAACCTTGGATTTCATGGAAAGAGTATTTCGAACAAGGCGAAAAAATTGACAAAGTTGCTGAAGCATTCATGCTTTTAGCTTCTAGGATTGACAATACATCGCGTATTATCAAAAAAGCTTTAGTAAGAGGAGCAATTGTGCTTGCTGATAGATATTATCCAAGCTGGCTAGCATATCAACAAGTAAGATTGTCAGATGCTATTGGATTAAGTGAAGCTGTAATGCTTTTGGATCAACTTCAGTCAATTGTTGAAGGACATAGTCTTGTTTTGAAGCCAGACAAAATAATCTTTTTACAAGGCGATCCAAAGGTGTTTGCTCAACGCCTTAAAAAAAGAGATGGCTATAAAAGCTCAAAATATGATGACCTAGATTTTCAATATAGAGTAGCAGGAGCGTATGAACAAGTTTTAGCAAATGCATCATGCGAAGTGTTCTTTGTGGATACAATAGATTTCTCGTTAGATGAAGTAATTACACAAGTGATGAATTATATCCACTGAACCAAAGCGCAAACTAAACAGAGCGGGTTAACCACTAATCCGTTCTTTCTTTTGACAATTTTTGTAAATCCCAATTTTTGTGCTGGTCTTTTTAAATAAGAACATTCCAACAGCCTTTTGCAAAAAAAGTCTTTTTCTATTATACTATTCTTAATGCCCATTCAAGAAACTAAAATTATTCCGACAATTTTAGCTCAAAACAAACAAGGGTTTGAGCGAAAAATCAAAAAAATTAAAAAACTAGGCTTTAAAATTGCCCAGCTTGATATCTGCGATAACTGCTTTGTTAAAAACAAGACTTATTTTGATTTTGATAATAATTTAGATTTTGAACTGCATTTAATGGTTAAAAATCCAGAAAGCATTATTAAACAAGTCAAAAATTATAAAAATATCAAAAGAATTATTTTCCACTTTGAAGCAGTCAAGAATATCAAAAAAATTATAAATTTAATTAAAAAATATAATTTTCAAGCCGGTTTAGCAATAAATCCTGAAACTCCTGTTTTTAAAATCAAAAAATATCTAAAATATTTAGATCTGATTTTAGTCATGTCTGTTCACCCCGGCTTTTCCGGCCAAAAATTTATTCCAGAGACTTTTCAAAAAATAAAAAAATTAAGAAAAATAAATAAAAAAATTTTAATAGAAGTTGACGGCGGAATAAACAAAAAAGTTGCGTTAAAAATAATCAAAGCCGGGGCTAATGTTTTGGCAGTAGGAAGTTGCTTAGAAAATTTTGTTTGACATTCTTGTCTAATATGCTAATATTAAAATATGCGAAATTATAATTTTAAAGTCCATCAGTTCGGCTGATGGCTTTTTTAATTAGTTATGCAAAAGTTTTATTTTTTAAGGTTTTTACCAAAGCGTTAGTTAATAAACTAAATTCAGCGGGTTGAACGAATTTCTTTAACTTCTAAGAATAATCTTGTAATAATTATCGCGGAAAACATCGAGACCATAATGCCAATGCCAAGGGTAATGGCAAAGCCTTTTATTAGGCCCGTTGTAAAGGCATATAAAACCAAGCAGGTCAAAAGCGTTGAAACATTGCCGTCGCGAATTGCTGGCCAGGCTCTTGAAAAAGCGTCTTTTAGATGCTCCTCTTCTTTTAAGCGTTCAAAAATCAAGACATTGGCGTCAACTGCCATACCCAAAGACAAAATAAATCCAGCAATGCCGGACAAGGTCAAAGTAATTGGAATCAATTTGATAATTGCCAAAACTAAAATGCCGTAAATTGCTAGAGCTAAAACCGCAAAAACACCGGGCAGACCGTAAAATACAACCATAAAGAGAGCTACAAGAACAAGACCGATAACTCCTGCTTTAAGGCTTTTTTCCAAAGAAGAGCTCCCTAAAGAAGCGCCAATTGTCTGTTCTGAAATTAAATTAATTGGGACGGGCAAGGCGCCGGCATTCAAACGCTGAGCCAATTGCTTGGCTGCTTCTAGAGTGAAATCTCCGGAAATAACTGCTTTGCCGTCTAAAATCGGCTCTCTGACAACCGGAATGCTAATCGGCATTCCGTCTAAAAATATGGCTAATCTTTTGTTGACATTTTTTTGGGTTAAATCAGCGAATATTTTTTTGCCTTCATCATTGAATTCTAAATTAACAATTGGCTGATAGCTTGTTGAGTCAAATTCCAAAAATGCTCGCTTAAGCTGTTGACCGGTTAGGCTGGTCATTTGAAAACCGATTTGCTGATTGCCTTCTTCATCAGTAGTCTGAACTTCTTCGCGAAAGTCCAAATACGGGGTTTCGCCAATCATGGCAATGGCTTGTCTAATATCTTTTATACCGGCCAGCTCAACAATAAGCTTATCTTTGCCTGAAGCCTGAACAATTGGTTCGGCAACGCCGAAAAGATTAACCCGCCGCTCAATTACATCGCGAACGCCTTGCATTGCCTGGGCTTTGTCTTTGACTTGCGATAAGTCTGCTTGATAAATTAAGTGCGTGCCGCCTTGCAGATCAAGGCCGAGGTGAAAAGGCCGCTCAGGCTGCCAATCAAAAACCCCAGCGCCCAGAGAAAGCACGGCTATTAAAATTAAGAAAAAATAAGTTTTATTACGGGAGATGGTCATAAAAGAAAG
>JBDRLZ010000007.1:0-5796 GCA_043812555.1 bacterium | reverse complement strand
CGAATTAAACTCGTCAATTTCATCAACATGTTTTCCAAAAGATAATTTAAACCCGAATTTTTCCAGCCGTTTAACTGCCGCGTTTTTTATTTTATTTGAAAGCAATTTTAAACTACGAGCAGGAGCGATTACGCGAATATGCGATCCGGCCTTGATTCTTTTTGGAATGATTTTTTTGTCATAATTCATATTAATATTTGGCCTTGTTGTTAGAACAGTTAGTCTTTCGCTTATTTTTTGTTTAACAACAAGGCCGATTTTTTTACATAATACCCAAGGCGTTACCAATAATTTTATCCTCGGGGGTGCATCTTTTGCCATTGGCTAGTTCAACCTCGTAGGTGGTAAGATAATCAATAATGTCGCTATATACTTTGTCTTCTGAACCCGGGAATTCATGGGATTCGAAATAAAGCAATGCCTCCGCAAGCTCATCAATTGACATCTTTGTAATTATTCGAAAATAACTTAATGACCGAACATACGATCTTAAGATTCTGCATTTATTATCTGATGCGTTCGGTCTTAGCCCTTCTCGAAAAAGTACCACACTAACAATGGTTGCGTCTTCGAATTTATGTCGTATGCTTGTATCGCAACATTTGAAATCAGGCACAGAATGACAATCGTTAATGTGGTCTAGACCATACAGTTGCTTGAGAATGGTGGAAGCGCCCAATGCTACTTCTACACCAAGCATCTTTTCTTGTTTTTCAATTATTATCACATTACCAATATCCGAAAAAGAGCATGTGCCATTATCATCAATGTCATCGTGCAGGGCTATGTTAAAACTTCTCCCCCAGACACCATTGATGCCATACTTATGACGATAATACTCTGGTTTCTGCGTGTCTTTCTCAATATTCCTAGCTATGCAAATATTATGGCAAGCTTCTAACAAATCAGTATCGTTGGAATTAACACGAAGCCTTATGAGATTATCTGCAATCTGTAATCCATCCCGTAAGAAATCAAGAACCTCCTTGCACACTAGTTCTAATCTTTCGGAACGACTTATTACACCAAGGCTCGGGAAAAAAGATCCCCATTTTGGAGAGTAGTTTTGATCCAGAAGACGCTTAGCATTTTGCGTACGGATGCAATCTTGATGCATAAAGTATCCTGGAGTCGGAATCCTGCCTTCTATGATATAGGGCTTGAAGACACTTATATGCGAACCTACAAAACGTACGGTTGGATCAATCCCAGAGCTAATCGCTACAGATTGATGTTCTGTATAACCCTGCGATGCGTAGAAAGTTTTAAACTTTTCAGTAATGTTGTGAACATGCTTTCTTGCATCTGCGTGCGAAAACTGAATTCGGCCAAAGATGTTTGTATTACTTGCTGGATGCTCCTGTGTATACACTATGTTTCACCTCCTCTTTTTATCTATGCCATCACTCAATATCGCAAATGACAAAGAGCAAAAACTTATTCTTGGGCAATAAATATTCTATCATCTTGCCCAAAGAAGTCAATAAAAATCTTGGCGTTTCTATTGGCAACGGATTGCCAAAATATTTTATCTCAAAATTACTTATTCGCCTTTTTTCGTGCTGAGCCGCTTTTCTAAATAAATCAATTAACTTTTTTTCAGTGTACCTATGCTCTGTTCCCAGTCTATACCCCGGCACAAAACGCAATATCGGATGCTTTAATATTCTGGCTTTTATAATAGGTCCGGACATAAAATTAGGCACGCCTATCGCAATTTTACCCTCTTGTTTTGTAACTCGGATCATTTCTCTTAATATTAGAACGGACTGAGTATATTTATAATGCTCTATAACTCCAATGTTCCAAGCAAGGTCGAATGTTTTATCTTCAAAGGGTAGCGCAAATATATTTCCATTCACATACTCTATATTTTTGGCATTAAACTTTTTTGCTATATATTTAGCATATTCCAATGCATTCATTGAAATATCTACCAAGGTTCTTTTTAAATTTTTACCTAAAAGTATTGATGCTTTCCCGGATCCAGACCCTGCCTCTAATATGTGTGGATTTTTATATCTTGAGATACAAAGATTAACAAATTCTGTAATTTCTGAAAAATAACATTCCCACCAATAAGAAGAGAAATCATAGCTTTTTTGCTGATCTTTTTCAATTTTTTCTTTAAATACCCTAGACCAGTAATTATTTTCTTTTTCTATTATTTTCTTGATTTCTCGGTTGCTGAAGCAATTTTTTCTCATAAAATTTATAAAATATATAATAACATCTGTGTTATAACCTTGCAAGCCTTTAGAATTCTAAGCAATCCACTTGCCGCGCAACCTTAACCAAGCCCTTGGCTAGTTTCTCAAATACTCTAAAAAAACTTTTGATTTTTTGTCTTGACATCTCCCGCTAGTCCGCATTATAATATAGGCAATAAGAACAACTCTAAAATTCTGTGGAGATATCTTCCAGAAGTAGAGTCTGTTTTTTTAGATAATTGGCAAAAATCCTTGACTTTTTTGTCAAATTGTGTTATCTGTTTAAGTAAAGAAGCACATTAAAAATCTATATTCTTTTTTATCCTAAAGGAGGATGGAAAAAATGTCTAAAATCGGAGCATTCCTTATCCATCCTCGCGATAGGGTGGATATGGAAAAATATAATTGGCTAGCCCATTTGGTGCCAACGCCGCTTTTAAAGTGGTATTGTAAACACAAAAAACCAGGCATTGTCTCTCATGTTCGCTACAAAGACATGGAGATATATTTGGTTGGCGTGTTTAGTTTCCCAACAGATTTAACCCGACAAGATGTCTTAAGGGGAGCTAAATTTGCTGTTGAGAAGCTTGGTGCACAAGTAGTGGGTCTTGGAGCACTAACCGCTTGTGTAACAGCCGGTGGGAAATGGCTGCTCGATAAATTACCATCGGATGCTATCGTCACAAATGGTAATTCCCTAACGGCGGCAATGACTGTTGAGGGGGTGCAAAAAGCAGCCGCTCTTAAAGGCTGGAACCTTAATAGTAATACTACCATTGCTATATTGGGAGCTACCGGTTCTGTAGGTACTGGTGTTAGTCATTTGTTGATTGAAGATCTTGCGGAACCAAAGCTCTTATTAGTAGGCAGAAGTTTGCGCAAGCTAGATGCATTGGAACACGAGCTTAAGTCTAAGAATCCTCAAGCTTGTATCGAAACATCTGCTAATATTGCAGATGTGCGAAAAGCAGGGATGATTATTGTTCTTACTAGCGGACCGGATGTTCTTTTAGAAGCAAAGCATCTTCGGCATGAAGCAGTGGTTTATGATATTACTCAACCGAGTAATATCAGTCCTGAAATCCTCAAAAAGCGACACGACCTGCTGGTAATAGACGGAGCGCTTGTGACTACTCCAGATATAGATTGGGGATTTGACTTGAGGTTGCCGGAGGAGACTTCGTTTGCTTGCTTGGCCGAGACTATTTTTCTAGCTGAAAATGGTGAACATAAATACACGAATTATGACTTTACCAGTACTGTTAATGTAGAAACCGCTAGAGCAATGGCTCGTGCAGCTGGCAAGCATGGGTTTACGCATGCGCCTCTGACAAGCTTTAGAAGACTAGTCTTGAAAGAGGCCATGAAAGAACAGATTTATTTGGTCAAAGAGAAGTATCTCAACAAAATGAGCTTGCTTCTCTAACACAGGAACACAGGAGTGGGATAAAAATTTTCCACTCCTTATTTTTATCTTAACAAAGGAGACGATTAAAGATGAAAGCAGAATTTGTCATTGTTGGTTCTGGCGCAGGAGGAGCAACCTTAGCAAAAGAACTAACAGAGCAAGGCAGAAAAGTTGTGATTCTTGAAAAAGGAGCAAGAGCAAAGAAACTTGGCAGAACCAGATCAGCGATAAAGCTTTATGATAAACTCGGTCTTTTTTCAAAATCCAAAGAAGGCATTGTAATTTATCGGACTATTGCAGTTGGCGGAACAACAATTGTTTCTTGCGGCAATATGGTTAGATCTTTGCAAAAAGAATTTTTGGATTTAGGAATAGACCTAGAAGAAAGTTTTATTGAAGCAGAAAAAGAGATTGGGATAACTTCGGTGCCTGAAAAATTTATCCTGCGTGGTTCGAAAGTAATTGCTGGAATGGCAGATGACATTGGATATATAATGACACCAATGCCCAAGGGCGTTGATTTTTCAAAATGCAATTCTTGCGGGAATTGTGTGCTCGGGTGCAATTATGGCGCCAAATGGACCGCTGAAGATTATATTAATCAGGCAGTTTCTCGGGGAGCTATCTTAAGAACAAGAACTAGCGTTGATGAAATATTAATCTCGAATGGCAAAGCCATTGGCGTTCAAGCTGGACATGAAAAAATAATGACTGATAGCGTTGTGTTGTGCGCTGGTGCTTTGACAACGCCTGTGATTCTGCAAAAATCTGGAATCAAGGCTGGTCAAAAATTATTCTGCGATTTATTTTCCGTTGCTTATATGATTGTGGATAATTTCGACCAACTCAAGGGTATTACTATGGCGGTAGTGCGGCATGAAAAAGGATTTATTTTATCGCCATTCATGGACCCTTGGTTATCTTTACTTGCCTCAAGTAATCTAAAAAAGTTATCGAGAAAAAAAACTCTAGGTATTATGATTAAAATAGCTGATGAAATGGCAGGCAGAGTAAATATTGACGGCAGTTTTGAAAAGCGTGTTACAGAACAAGACAGAATAAAACTAGATCAAGGCATCGCTATGGCTAAAGAGATATTGCTTCAAGCCGGCGGCGACGCAGACTCTTTTTTTACAACCCCGCCGCGCGGAGCCCATCCCGGCGGAACAGCAGCGATTGGCGATGTTGTTGATAGAAGCCTTGAAACAAAGATTAAAAACTTATTTGTTTGCGATGCGAGCGTGCTACCAACTGCGCCTGGACTGCCGCCGATTTTGACAATCGTGGCATTGGCCAAGTGGTTGGCCAAGAGACTCTAGATATCAAACAAAATCAAAACAAAAGCCTATTGAATAAAATTTGAGAAAACAATTAATTCTCAAATCTCAGTAGGCTTATTAATTTTAGTAATTTTCTGAATAACTCTCAATGCACAATTTTATTATACTAACTATGACCATCAACAAAGTAATTATTATCAATATCAAAATACTCCAAGCTATAAACTTAATATTAAGATTGTTTTGAAAAATAAGAGTATAAAGAATAATGCACAAAACAACCAAGAAGCCCAGCTTGCCCACTGTTGTATTTCTTTTTTTTTCTAGTTTTTCCCTTGCTTCTTTTTCTTGCGGCGTTTCAGGCATAATTTTAAGAAAAAGCAGGAAATGAGAACTAAATTTCCTGCTTTTGTTTGTTATTAAGGAACATCACTGGCTTTAAACCTATGGTGCTCCTCTGTCTTCGCCACTTTTGTGGGAATCTGCTTGAGCTTTTACCCAATCATTAATCTGCTTATTATCTGTCGCCGGCCGTTCTGGCGGCTCTTCTTTTTTATTACTAGATCCGGATTCATCTCCGACTGGCTGTTTCGCATTCTCTCTCGAATCCCGCCAACTTACTCTCGCAAAAATATTCTGCACCAAACCCAAATTGGTAAGCATTGGTTCCACCTCCTTTTGTAAAATTTACATCATAGTTCTCTAATAGTAGGCTAGTCTAATATTTAAAATTTGTCAAGAACAATTCCCAAAAACCTTGTCAAGACTTTTTAGTGTGTTATAATTATTAACGAAAGTTAATAATTAAAAGGTTCTGGAGCGAAGTCCCGCTTAGCGGGGCATAGCGACAGGTTCTTATAATATCCTTAATGAACATCTTTGCTTTATCAGGAATATT
>JBDRLZ010000006.1:0-7430 GCA_043812555.1 bacterium | reverse complement strand
AAAAAAGCAATTTTATTTTTTTGCCAAAATCCTGAAAAGCTTGAGAAAATCGGGGCAAATGGCTATAATTTTGTAAGAGAGAATTTTGATCGTGAAAAATTAGCTGATAAATATTTAAAATTAATTTATGCAAATTTGTCTAGCAGACAAAAAAGACGCAACTCAAATTGCTAGAATTCATAAACAAGAAATATCGCAAGGTTTTTTAAGTAGTCTGGGCGAAAAATTTCTTGCCAAATTATATGAGGCAATAATTAAGTCGCCTGGGGCTTTTGTGATTGTTGCTAAAAAAAACAATCAAATTATTGGTTTTATTAGCGGCTGTGCCAATACCAAAAAGTTTTATAGATATTTTGTAAAAAGATATTTTTTTCAAGCACTATTTATTCTGTTATTAAAAATACAAAATTTAAAAAAGATACTTGAAACCTTAAAATATTCTCAAGAGAATAAAAATTTACCAAAAGCAGAATTGTTAACCATTGCTGTTATCAAAAAATATCAAGGCAGGGGTATTGCTCAAAAGTTATTTAAAAAATTTTTTCAAGAGATGCGAAGAAAAAAAATTACAAAATTCAAAGTAATTGTTGGAGAAAACTTAATAAGAGCGAATAGGTTTTATGAAAAATCGGGCTTTAGAATGCATTCATGTATTTCTATTCACAATAACCAAAAATCAAGAATTTACATTTATGATCAAAAGACTATTTGATATAATATTTTCTCTTTTTATTCTTATTATTTTAAGCCCTGTTTTTTTAATTATTTTTATTCTGATTAAAGTTTTTTCTAGAGGTCCGATTTTTTTCACACAAGCAAGGCTTGGCAAAAATGCTAAGCCGTTTAAAATTTATAAGTTCCGGACAATGATTGATGAATCTGATATCGGGTCTAATAATTTGACTTTAACGGATGATCAAAGAATTACTAAAATCGGCAAAATTTTACGCAAATATAAGCTTGACGAATTGCCGCAATTTGTTAATGTATTAAAAGGGGAGATGAGTATTGTTGGGCCGCGGCCAGATGTGCCGGAATATTATGATTTAACAGATTCTCTACATCAAAAAGTTTTATCTGTTAAACCGGGCATAACTTGTTTTGCTGGAATAAAATATAGTTTAAGCCAAAAACAGGAAGCTGGAATTTTGGCTAAAGCTAATAATCCAGAACAGTTTTATGTTAATAAGATTTTTCCGGATAAAATAGCCTTGAACCTGAAGTATGTTCAAGAGCAATCTTTTCGGCTTGATTTAAAAATAATTTTTCAAACTGTTTATTATTTATTTAAAATCAAATGATTCCCTTATCCAAACCAGATATTACTAATTTAGAGCGCCAAGCTGTTTTAAGCGTTTTAAAAACATCGCGATTAAGCTTAGGGCCAAAGCTGGAAGAATTTGAAAATTTGATGGCTAATCATATTAATATTAAATATGCAGTAGCAGTTAATTCCGGTACAAGTGCTTTGCATCTTATTATTAGGGCTTTGGATATTGGCGAAGGCGATGAAGTTATAACTACACCTTTTAGCTTTATTGCTTCTTCTAATTGTATTTTATTTGAAAAAGCAAAGCCGGTTTTTGTTGATATAGATAAGAATAATTTTAATATTGATGTTAATAAAATAGAGACGGCAATTACTAAAAATACAAAAGCGATTTTAGCGGTTGATGTTTTTGGTTATCCAGCTGATTGGGATGCTCTGCAAAAAATCGCTAAAAAATATAATTTATTTTTAATAGAAGACAGCGCCGAAGCCCTTGGTTCAGAATACAAGAATAAAAAATGCGGAAGTTTTGGAGACGCTGGAGTTTTTGCTTTTTATCCAAACAAGCAGATTACAACTGGCGAAGGAGGTATGATTGTGACAAATAATAGAAAAATAGCCGAATTTTGCAAGAGCATGCGCAATCAAGGGCGAGATGAGAGCGGCAGATGGTTTAAATATGTTCGTTTGGGCTATAATTATCGTCTTTCTGAAATAAATTGCGCCCTGGGCATTGTCCAGCTTAAGCGCATTAATCAAATTCTAAAAAAGCGGGAGAAAGTAGCTCAAACCTATAATAGGTTATTAAAAAATTTTGAAAATATTAAGTTGCCTTATGCGACAAAAAATATTAAAATAAGCTGGTTTGTTTATGTTGTAAGAGTGCAAAGCAGAGATAAAATTATGCAAGCTTTGCAGAAAAAAGGCATTGGCTGCAGTAATTATTTTCCGCCGATTCACTTAATGCCGTTTTATCAAAAATTATTTAATTATAAAAAAGGCGATTTCCCAATTTGTGAAAAAACAAGCCAAGAAACTCTAGCTTTGCCTTTTTATAATAATCTTAAAAAATCAGAAATTAATTATGTTGTTCAAGAGCTTAAAAAACTTATTTAAAACCTCTCTTGACAACTATTTAGGAATTGGTATAGTGAATATACTAATTCCTAAACATTATGAATTTTAAAGCCCTGCAAAATAAAACTAAAAACCTTCTAATTTTCAATAAAAATTCTTTGCGAAAATTAGAGCCGCAAAAAGACGCGTTAGACGCTAATATTAAATATTGGCTTAAAAATAAAAAAATTATTGCTCTTAAAAAGAGTTTATATGTTTTAACTGAAAAATATCAAAAAGAATCAAATAAAGATTTATTTATTGAATATATAGCAAATCAATTAGTTAGACCTTCTTATTTATCAACCGAATATATCTTAGCTAAATATCAGATTTTAACAGAATCAGTCAATGCCATTACCTCGGTTACTGCAAAAATTAATCGCGAAATAATAAATACTATTACCAGTTTTCGCTACTCCTCTATTAGTCCAAAATTATTTACTGGTTTTAAAATTAAATATTTTAACAGCGCTCCAATACTAGAAGCGGAAAAATCAAAAGCCTTGTTTGACTTTTTGTACTTTCGTTTCTTAAAAAATGCTAAAATTTCAAAGATGGCTATTAAAAATTTAAGGTTAAACTGGGAAAATATTTCTACAAAAGAATTCAAAAAAGTCTGTTCTTATTTAAAATTTACAAGCAGTCAAAAAATAAAACAACTTTTTAAATTGATAGAACAAGAATATTATGCTTAATAAAATTCTAAAAAAAATAGTTAAACAAAAAAGAGAAGAAAATATACCGGATTTTGTAATTATTAACTTTCTAAAAGAATTTTTGCAATTTCCTGTATTAGATTTTATTTACAACAATCCAGAGTATCAAAATTTTATCTTTATTGGCGGCTCCTGTTTGCGGATCTGTTATAACTTGCCTCGTTTATCAGAAGATTTAGATTTTGATTTGACTAAAAAAGATTATCAGAAATTAAACTTAAAAAATTTAGCTTTAAAAATTCAAAATTATTTTAAAAATAATTTTCTAATGGATATTGATTTTCGCTGTCAAGGAAAAACGCGAATTTATTTAAAATTTCCTGTGCTTAAAAAATTAAACTTATCTTATGGACAAGACAGCGATCTTTTATATGTAAAAATAGAGCCGACTAAAAGCGCGTTTATTAAACCTGGATTAGAGATCAGTCCAGTTTCAAATTTTGGCTTTAACTTTCTTGTAAAGAATTATAGTTTAAAATTTTTAATGACTGGAAAAGTTATTGCGATTTTTACTCGAGAATGGTTTAAAGGCAAAGATGATGAAATAGATATTAAAGGCCGAGATTTTTATGATATTTTTTGGTATTTTAAAAACAATGTATCTCCAGACTATAAAAATCTATCTAAATTTACCGGCATTTGCAATAAAAATGAATTAAAAGAAAAACTTTGGGAAAAAATTGATAAAAATGTAAATGAACAAAAGCTGTCTTATGATTTAAAAAATTTTTTTGGCAATCAAAATTTTATATCCAATTTCTGCAAGAATTATAAAGAGATAATGAAAAAATACTTGGCTTACTAATATGTTTCTCAAGAACTTAAAAAACTTATTTAAGAAGAAAATTATTTTTTTCTTAATCATGGACACAGCTCTTATTATGCTGGCTATGTTTTTATCGTTCTTGCTAAGATTTGACAACAATATACCAGCGCATTATCTGCCTAATTTTTGGATTTTTATTGGCTTGGCTTTAATAATTAATCTGCCGATTTTTATCTGGCGCGGACTTTATAGCTTGTCTTGGTCTTATGTGAGCGTCAAAGAGCTAATCTCTATTATTAAGGCAATAACTATTGGTTCGGCTTTTTTAGGCGCTGCTCTTTTTATTTTGCGGGATCACGGGCCTTTTCAGGGATTTCCAAGGTCAATTGTTTTTATTAATTATTTTTTATGTTTGCTATTTATCACCGGTCTTCGAGCTAGCAAGCGAATTGTTTATGAAGCAAATCATAAAGAGCGCATGATAGATAATATTCGAGCGCAAGATTTAATTAAAAGAGACGAAGTGCCGGCAGATAAAAATTTAATTAAAAATTTTTTGCAGGACAGGATTGTTTTAGTCACTGGCGCGGCTGGGTCTATTGGTTCTGAATTAGTTAATCAAATAAAGCAATTCTCACCAAGAAAACTTATTGCCCTAGATCAAGACGAAACAGGGCTTTTTAATTTAAGTCATGATTGCTCTGTGATTGCTAGTGTTCGCGATTTTGAAAAATTAGAAAAAGTATTTTTAAAATACAAGCCAAAAATTATTTTTCATGCCGCGGCTTATAAGCATGTGCCTTTAATGGAGCAAAACCCGGATGAAGCAGAAAAAACTAATATTCATGGAACTCAAAATTTAGTTAATTTAGCCAAAAAATATAATATTCAAAAATTTGTTTTAGTTTCAACTGACAAAGCTGTTAATCCAAGTTCTGTCATGGGCAGGACAAAAAGAGAGGCAGAAAAGATAGTTATTGGCAACAATTATTGCGCAGTGCGTTTTGGCAATGTCTTGGGCAGTCGCGGCAGTGTTGTGCCGATTTTTAGAAAGCAAATTCAAGAAGGCGGGCCAATTACTGTTACTCATCCAGACATGACCCGTTATTTTATGACTACTGACGAAGCAGTTAGTTTGATTATTCAAGCTGGCGCTATTGCCCATGGCGGGGAAATTTTTGTTCTTGATATGGGCGAGCCCATTAAAATTACTGATTTAGCAAAAAAAATGATTAAAATGGCTGGCTTGCGGCCGGATAAAGATATTAAGATTGTTTATACTGGAATTCGGCCTGGTGAAAAACTGCACGAAGATATTTTTTCTGACAAAGAGAATATGCTCAAAACAAAACACAGGAAAATTTTTAAATTGAATGCTTGACACCCAGCTTAATTAAAAGTAAGATGCTTAATATGCAAAATCAATATAGCTTGCCTGCTGATAGGCAGGATGAAATAAATCTGGCTGATTATGTTAGAGTAATTTTAAAGCGCTGGAAATCTATTTTTTTTATTTTTGTTCTGGCAGGAGCCGGCGTTTTTATTTTTAGCATATTAAGCCCTAAGATTTATCAAATTGATTCGTTTTTGCAAATCGGAAAAATTAATAGTGTTTTGATTGAAGACCCGGAACAGCTTACGGCTAAGATCAATAATCAGGTTTATAATGGCAAATACGAGGTTGGTGTTAAAGCTGAAAACCCGGTTAATACGCAGTTAATCCGGCTGAAAATCGAATCAGATGATTTTAACAAAGCCAAAGCTGTTCTTGAAGAAATTAATAACTTAATCTTACAGGAGCATCAAACAAAAACTGAAATTCAAAAAGAGCTTATTCAGAATGATATCCAGCAATTAGAAAGCAAAATAAATTTAGTTGAGAGCAATATTCAAAAAACAAAAAACAAAATAAGTCCAATTGAAAATGACATCAAGAGAATTGAAAACAAAATAGTTTATGCTAAAGAAGAGCAAAAAAATTTAGAAAATAAAATCAAGGCGCTGGAAGAGGTTTTAATTTATGAACAGGACCCAGGCACGCAGTTTGCTTTATTTGACACCAAAGAGAAACTAGAGAACAAAAAACAGGAGGTTGAGAATTTATACTTAAGCATTAATTCTCTGCAAAGAACAATTGAAGATATAAATATTGGAGTGAGTAGTTTGGAAGCTCAAAAAGACGATTTAGAATTAGAAATCAACAAGATTAACAAGTCTCTGCAGGAAATTGAGCTGACAAAAATTGTTAAACAGCCGACAATTTCAAAAGGCCCGATTAAGCCGCGGACATTATTTAACACAGCAATCGCCGGAGTTTTAGGGCTTTTTATTGGAGTGTTTCTAGCTTTTGTGAGAGAGTGGCTTTCGGCTGCCAATTTAAAAGTTTTTTAGCTTTTTTAACATCTAAACAGCTTCTTTGAACTTCGCCAGCAACAGGCTTAGTGTGTGTTGCTTTTGCTTTTGGAGCTATTATTTTTAATAATTGATTCACAGAAGTTTCTTTGCCAGTGCCAATATTAAATTCGCCAGAAATATTTTTCTGCATTGCTTTAATATTAGCCGCGACAACATCAGCAACATAAACATAGTCTCTTGTCTGGCTGCCGTCTCCGAAAATAACAGGGGACTGCTTGTTTTTTATTTTATCTAAAAAAATAGCAATGACCCCGGCTTCGCTTTTTGCGTCTTGGCGCGGACCATAGACATTGGCATAGCGCAAAGCAATATAATTAATATTTAATGCTTTTAAATATTTTTCTATTGTTAATTTGGCAACGCCATAAGGCGACAAAGGGCTAGCTGGATAATTTTCCGGCGTGGGAATAATTTTCGCGTTGCCGTAAATTGCTCCGCCTGAAGAAGAGAAAACAAATTTAGATTTCCGGCAATATTTTAAAATATTCAAAGTTCCCAAGATATTTGTTCTAGCGTCAGAAACAGGATTTTCTATAGACTTGCGGACATTAACTTGAGCCGCTAAGTGAAAAATAATTTTTGGTTTTTCTTTGCGAAAGACTTGAGAAATTTTCGGGCTTAAAATATTTAATTTATAAAAGCGGGCTTTGGGATTCAGGTTTGTTTTCTTGATATCAATAATTGCAACCTGATGCTGTCTTTTAATTAGTTCGTCAACCAAGTGTGAGCCAATAAATCCTGCCCCGCCAGTAACTAAAATCTTCATGCTTAAATTTTAGCCTGTGGATAACTTTTTTGCAAGATTATGCTATAATAATTAAGCATTAATAATTAATAATTTTAAACTATGATTATATATATTTTAATCGGTTTGATAATCGTTCTTGGCATTGTTTATTTTGTTGTTAAGAAAAAAGGCAATAAGGCTCCTGAAATAATTTCAGAATCAACAATAACCGAAGCGCCAGAAGCGCCAGCTGAAACTCCGCCAGCGCCAGAAGCGCCAGAAATGCCGTCAACTCCGCCTGCTCAAGAACAGCCATCGCAGCCACCTTTTAATCAATAATTAAAATTAATTAAATTAAAATTAAATGGAGGTTATTATGAATAATATTCTAAAGAAGTCTTTTAGTGTTTTTGTCGC
>JBDRLZ010000005.1:0-7392 GCA_043812555.1 bacterium | reverse complement strand
GCTTCTGCCTGAGCAAAATTCGCAAAGCAAAAAATTCCTCCGAGCAGAAAGAGAATTATTAGAAAAAGACAATATTGCTTCATCATCAACTTATTTTATTCTTTGATTATTTTCTTAAAACCAGAATTATACTCAATGAGTTTCGTCCAATTTATTTTACCGTCATAGCAAAACTTTTGCGAAAACTCCAATGTTAATTTATTTACAAGTTGAGCATAGCTCTCTGTAAATTCCTCATTTTTTTGCTTAGCCTTATAGCCAATCGGCTCAATGATGTCTATGTAAAGTTTTTCATCTCCAGAAATAAATTCCCAAAATCTTTGTCCACATAGTTTTAAATAATCGCCTTTGCCCGGCTTATTATCCTTGCCAAAACAGCATCCGTTTATCGCAACAATTTTGTTGCAATTTTTGGCTTGCAATATCTTTTTCGCATTTTTAAAATTGATTTTAAGCTGGCGGATTTGGCTTGAATTACCCCAATTCCAGCCGGCTTTGATTTCAACAATATAAATCGTTCCGTCTTTTTCAAACTCTAAATCAATACCTGTCAATTCTGATTTTTTCGCGCCATATACTTTATCGCAGACAAAAATTGCTAGCCCTTCTATAAAGTCTCCAAACAATGTTTCTTCTTGTGATTGTAGAAAAGCATCGAGAAAACCCTTAATTAAGTCCTGCGCTGTCAGCACATTTTTTGCTTTAAAAAGATAAGGATTTTTCTGCTTCAATATTTTAAGCAGATCGGCTTTGTTTTTAACATAATCTAATCTTTTCTGATGAAAGATGGAAATATGTTTTTCTACATATTCGTAAATTTGGTTTAGATATAATTTTTTCATGTAATAATTTTATTATGATGAAACAAGGACGATTTTTTTTGTATTACTTTCGCCTTAGCCATGGCTACATATTCCGGCACTATCTCAATCCCGATAGAATTTCTTTCCATCCTTTGGGCTACCTCTATTGTAGTTCCAGAACCTAAAAACGGATCTAATACCCAATCGTATTTTTTAGTAAAGAGTTTAATAAACCATTCTGGTAATTCTTCGGGGAAAACAGCGCTGTGATTTTTATTGTTGCACACAGTAGCAAATTGCACAACATTAGTTGGATAAACTTTATCTCTGTTCAACCAATTGGATATATTTCTGCCGAGTCCGCTACCGTTTTTTGAGTTGTTTCTTATTTTGTCCGCGGCGCTTAAATGCTTTAATCTGCCATTTGCCCAATCGCCTATTGGTACCATAACCTCTTCTTGATGCATAACAAATTTTTTTGTCTTATTAAACTGCAAAAGGCGCTCCCACGCATCTCGAAAACGGTTTGGCCATTTGCCAGGATAACTATTTTTTTTATGCCATACAAACTCTTCTGTCCATAACCAGCCCAAATTTCGCAAAGCCAAAATCAATTCAAGCACATAAACATTTCTTTCTCCATTTTCAGCTTTTTCCTTAATATTTAAAATAAAAGTTCCTGTTGGTTTTAGTATTCTCAATAATTCTTGACCAAACGGCAGAAACCATTCAATATATTTATTTGGTGCAATGCCGCCATATGTATTTTTTCTTCTATCCGCATATGGCGGAGAGGTAACGATTAAATCAATAGAATTGTCTTCTATCGTTTTCAACACTTCTCGAGAATCGCCAAGTAATATTTTTGTGATTATTTCGCGCATAGTTTTACTTTATCTCTATTATACCACACTAAATCACCCCGCTAAACCCATTTGTTTTTTATAAGCCTTAATAACTTTTTTATAGACTTTTTCATATCCAGCTACCATGTGGTCAGTAGTAAATTTTTCTTCTACTCTTTTGCGGCAATCCCCTCTTCTAATTTGATCAATGTTTTTCACGGCTTTGATAATGCCGGGGATAGGATTTTGCGGATCAACCAAAAAACCAGTTTTTTTATCAATAATAATTTCCGAAGCAGAAGCGCGGCGCGTAGCAATAACTGGCGTGCCGCAAGCCATTGCTTCTGTCATTACCAAGCCAAAAGGCTCCTGCCAGTTAATTGGATTAATAACTGCCCGGGCATTTTTTAACAACTGAACTTTTTGATTATGATTAAGTTCGCCGAGATATTGAATTTGCTTGCCATTAATTAGAGGCTTGATTTTGCTTTGATAAAATTTTTGGTCAACTGGATCGATTTTAGCGCCAATTAAAAGTTTGATCTTGGCTCTCAAAGCCGCTTTAATCGCGAACCAAATGCCTTTTTCTGGAGAAATGCGTCCCAAAAATGCGAAATAATCTTGGGGCTTGTTATTAAAAATAAACTTATCAAGATCAATGCCATTATAAACAGTGCCTGCATAGTTTAGTTGCGGCGCGGGCTGACGCTGGCTTTTAGAAATCGAAACCAAATGAGCTTTTTTAAATTGGCTATAAACAGTTTTTTGATAATAATCTGTCAAAGGTCCATGCAAAGTTGTTATCATGGGCATCTTTATAAAAAAAGAAAAGGGAAGAATCCGCCAGCCAATATGATTATGAACAATATCAAATTTTTTTCGCGAAGCTAATTTTAAAGCGCGAGCAATGGCAATATACTTAAAAGCTTCTCTTAATTTTAATTCGTGATTTTGTTTATTTAATCTTATTCTCAAGCTTTTTTTACTTAAGCAATAAAGCTTAGCTGAAGTAATAGAATCGCCTGAAGCGGCTAAAGTAACTTGATAGCCTCTTTTAACCAGGCCTTCTGTTAAATTATAAACAACAAGCTCTGTGCCGCCGTATTTTCTAGGCGGCACTCGCTCTTCAACTGGCGCAAGCATTAAAATTTTCATAATTTTGTTTTATTAATTATTGTTTTAAACAGATTATTTAATTCTCGAATTAAAATATTATTATTAAAATTGCTTTTAACGCGGCTAACTGCTTCTTGCCCCATGCTTGTTTGCAAATCCGGACTATTAAGCAAAACCAGCATTTTGTTAGCTAATGCGCGATATCTTCTCGCCGGCACCAAAAAACCAGTTTTTTGATTTTTTACAGTGAATTTTATGCCGCCAACGCGCGAACCGATTACAGGCGCAGCGCAAGCCATTGCTTCTACTGGCACTAAGCCAAATGGTTCATAATAAGAAGGCGCAATAAGCAAATTAGCCGCAGAGTAATAATAAGGCAGTTTTTCCCGTTTTATTAAACCTAAAAACCTCACATAATTTTCTAGTTTTAATTCACTGATAATTTTTCTCAAATGCTGAAATTCGTAATATTCAGCATTATGAGCGCGGCTGCGCGGATGACCGCCAACTATTTTCAAACTTAATTCATCCGGCTGAAATGATTTTTTTGTAAGCAAATTGCCTAAAGCATAAAGCAATGTACCTAATCCTTTGCGCCATTCAATGCGGCCAACATAAAGAATGATTTTTTGTTCTGTTGGCCAATTAATATGCTGGCGCGCTTGCATCTGGTTTATCGGCTTAAATGCTTTTGGGTCAATGCCAAGGGGAATAATTTTAATATTTGCGTTATTTGCCTGATAGTGTTTTAGCATATCTTTTTTTTCAACAGGACTGGATGCCAAAACAACATCAGCATTGTCAAAAAGCTCTTGTTCAACTCTTAATCTGTTTTTCATAAAGTCTGAAGTAAAATAACCGCTGCTCATTTTTTGGGTGTCAGTATTTTGCAATGCATGATATTTAATGCGGCCAAGAGAATGAAAAAGTTGAATCAGAGGAATATTATAAATTTTTTTAAGGCGCAAGCTAATCCAGCCCGACATCCAGTAATTGCTATGTATTAGACAGTAATTATTATTTGTTTGCGATTTAAACTTAACAATGTTTTCAGTAAATTCAGCCAGATGTTGGAAAATTTCATCGCGAGGTATTCTTTTGATTGGGCCGGCTTTAATTCTAATAACTCTAGCTTTGCGATTTATCCAATTGATTTGTTTTTTGCGCGGGTTGTCCCAACGCGTGAAAACATCAACACGCCAATTAAACTTGGTTAGATTTTTAGCCAGTTCTAAGACATAAATATTTTGCCCGCCTGCTTCTAATCCGCCAATCACAGCTAATGGATCAGCATGATCAGAGATAATCATAATGCGTTTATTATCTTCTTCCATAAGCTTATTCTTTGGTTTTGCCCATTGCTTTTAAGCATTTGGTGCAAATTAAGATTCGCTTATTATTGATTTTTTTTCTCTGTAAATTGGGGTATTTTCTTTTTTTGGTTGTTGGGTTATAATGACCTCGAAGAAGCTTTCTGACAACTGCCATCATCGAGGTTTTCCCGCATATTTCACATTTTTTTGCCATATTAATAGCTTAATATAAAAAATTGAATTTGCCAAGTGCTTGACACTTAAGATTTATAATATTATTATTGGAAGTAAAGATGTATCTAAAATTAGTAATCTAGTTTTGGGTGCAGGTGTTAGTTTAGAAAAGCACATTGAAAATTTAACAGGAATGTGCTAATTTAAAGGAGGAAATTAGTATCATGAAATCCAAAAGTATCACCACAATCATATTCAGCATTATTGGCATTGTTTTTATTGCCATTGCTGTTTATGGCGCGGTTGTAAAAAAACAAGAGTCTGATAGCGAGAAATATAAAGATTGGACGCCTTATCAAGATACAAAGTATGGATATGAAGTAAAGTGTCCAAAGGGATTAAAGCCAGAACAACCTTATGGCGAAGGGATAGTGCAGTTTGTTAAATTTCTTAAAGCTAAAACAGAAGTTTATTATTCTGTTGTAGTATCAGATTTATCATCTGGCTTAGTTCTCGTAGACGGGAAAATGCGTACCGTAGCTAGTTTAGATTTAAAAGAACAGATTGTTTTGAATCTAAAGCAAAGGTGCAAAAAAGCAGATCTAGAAAGTATTGTATGGATGCCGATGAAAATTGGAGAGATTGAGGCTTTACAGGCATCTTCTAGTACCGATGAGTGTTTTAGTAAATATCTTCCATGGACATCTGTGATAAAAAATAATTTAATTTATCATATTAAATTTATCAGAGGTTCTAAGGAAGAATACGATAGACTCCTTTCTAGTTTCAGATTGATAGAAATTCCATAACATAACAAGGGGGGAACCAGAAATGAAACGAAGTAGTTGGGCTTGGGGTTTCATCATTACACAAATTATAGCACTCGGATGTTTGGTGGGGGTGCAACAAATTTATGCTGTGCCTTACGATGCTGAAATCGCGTATAGTTATGCTGAAAAATACGCTTTTAAGGTTTGCAGTGATGGTTACTTTTTCGAAGAATCTTATCCTCCATCATACTTAGGAGCAGGTGTTCCTGTTCCGAGTGGCGGATACGACTGCGCTCATTTTGTCTCTTGTTGCATCGGCAGCGAGCCTCATGAAAAAGGCGGTGGTTTAAATGTTCCGAGCCGGACTGAAGCCTATGGGGAGCCTAGTGCAAATCTTCTAGGCAACTGGCTTCTTGATAGTGGTATTGGCACAGAAGTGTTTTCGATTGAAGAGTTAAAAAAAGGAAGTTTCATTAATTACGACTGGGAAGGCAATGGAAGTTGGGATCATACGACAATTTATTTGGGCGATTATAAGATAGCAGCACACTCAGAATCTCATTGGAATGACGACTGGAAGTTAGGCGGCGCTGCAAAATACCGTTTTATTTATATACCAGGAGAGTTGCCTCCACCTCCTCTCACCGACTGGCCATTTCTTCAACGCGACTTACAGAATACCGGCTATAATCCAGATGCATTAAGTCTTAGAAATCCAAAGATCAAAGACATTTTGACCATTGAAGGCACAAGCGCCTATGCCCAGCCGATTGTTGAAGGCAAGATGGTCTATATGACAACTGAAAACGGCTTGGTTTACCGCGTTGATATGGATAAAAAGATGTGTTTAGTGCCTTTTGACACTGGCGCAGAAGAGATTAAGCTGACGCCAGCTTTAAGCGGCAACAAGCTTTATATTTTAGATTCCGACAATGTTCTCTGGTGCCTTGACAAACAAACCGGTGATTGGATTTGGTATTTTGAAGTTGATGAATATTTTGGCCTGCCGAATTATTACTGGCAGACCAGTCCGCAGGTTTGGCAAAAATATATTTGCTTTACAATTGGGCCTTACGCGGTTTTTATTTATGATGATATTGAAATTGCCAGTAAAAGCAAAAATCCCAAAATTGTTAAATTAGCAAAAATGCCAATTCAGATTCAGCAGGAACCGCCAGAATTCGTAGCCACATCAGTCATAACTGATGACGGCACATTCTACTGCTTTGACTTTGCTTGCAATATTATTGCTTTTAAAATTAACACAGCTGAATATCTCTGGCATTGGTCTCAATTCCCAGGGCCGCAAGACCCAGCTGGCTTAACTTATCTTGGCAATCCATTTGCCATTGTTTTAGCTGGAGACACTTTGATTCTTAAAAACAATTGGCGTTATGATTTTCAAGACACAGATCCAAAGCCAGGCGAAACCGGCTTTTTGTACGCCATAAACGTCAAAGCCCATAATGAAATTTTATGGGCAAGAGAAATTGGTATGACTTCCTGCCCCTCGGTTTACAAAGACGGGATTTTGTACTCTTTCGGTTTGTTTGCCAGACAGGGTGATGAGGGAATTGATGGAATTATTTATTTATCCATTAGATCCAAAAACTGGCAAACTGATGGCAGAAAAGGGAATTTATGTGAATGATGACATTAGGGTCTCAATCGGCGGAGATCTAATGTATTTAACCTGCTGGACGTTTAAAAAAGTCTTTGCAATTATTTTTGATCCTTTTGAAATTCTCTGGCAGCGAGATTTGGCTTATCATCCATTTTCAGCTGCTGTGCCGGTTGAAGACATTGTTTATGTCTCAATGCTTGATATCCAACTGTCAAGCAAAAAAGCAATGCTTTGGCCTGATGCAAAGACAAAACCGTTAAATACAAGCAGTATTGTTCTAGCCAGTTTTTCCGAAGCATCGCCAGAATATCAAAAAGGCGATGTTTCCCAAGATGGGCAAATAACTGCTCACGATGCCCAGCTGATTATGCAGCATGTTATTGGCCAAATTAAATTAAATCCAGAACAGCTAGAATTGGCTGATGTTTCGGGCAATGGCCAAGTCTCGGCGTATGACGCGGGGCTGGTTATGCAGATGATAACAGGAGTGAAGAAAGGAGCGAAGAAGTAATCAAGAACCCTTGCTTTTTTTCAGGCAAGGGTTTTTTAAAATTAAAAAGTTTGATTTGTTTGAGCAATGTGTTAATATTATAAAATATGCTCCATGTTATTTTATTTTTTGTTATTTTAATTCTGTCAATTGTTATTCATGAATACGCTCATGGCTATGCCGCTTATAAATTAGGCGATCCAACAGCCAAGAACATGGGCCGCTTGACTTTAAATCCAATTGCTCATATTGATATT
>JBDRLZ010000004.1:0-6907 GCA_043812555.1 bacterium | reverse complement strand
GACTTTGTTGTTTGAACTTTGGCATTTGACTATTACTCGGCCATTTTCTCTGGTGTACCAAATAGCATTGTCTATTAGTTTAACAAAAGCTGATCTTAGCCAGCCAGCGTCAGCCATTATTTGAGGCAGTTCTTGTTTAGGTTTTTGGTATTCAAGAATAACTCCCTTTTTCTCAGCAATATTAGTAAAAATATCAACTGCGTCTTGGATAACATCTTCTAAATCACAGAGCTTGAAATCAAAAGACGGAGTTTTGCCTTCAAAAGTATTTGCCTCAAGAATGCTTTCAATAATAATTAATAGGCTCCTAACCCCATTTTCCCCTATAAGCAGGTCTGGAGGGAATCGAACCCCCGACTCCTCTTTTGGAGAGAGGTGTTATGCCACTTAACCACAGACCCAAAAATCACTTACTCTCTTTATGCAGAGTTTGCGTTCGGCACCATTTGCAGAATTTTTTATACTCTTTAATACCTCGGCCGCGCCAAGCATAATAATTAACTCTCTTGCACTTTGTGCATTTAATTCTTAATAGTTTCTGTTTTTTCTTTTTAGCCATGAGCTGGGAGTGAGACTCGAACTCACGACTTCCTCCTTACCATGGAGGCGTTCTACCACTGAACTACCCCAGCGTTGATTTTTATAATAACATAATTTTATTCATATCTCAATGCTTGTATTGGACTGAGCCCGGCAGCGCGTCTGGCTGGATAATAGCCAAAGATAATTCCAATGGCTGCTGATACGCCGAATGCAAGAATAATTGCTTGAGTTGAAACCTCTGTTGCGATTCCAGCGAAGTTTGAAATAAGAAGCGATGCAATCCAGCCAAGAGCAACCCCAATAAAACCGCCAAAAAAAGTGAGCATTACTGATTCAGCTAAAAATTGCATGTTAATATCTTTTTTCTTAGCGCCGATAGCCTTACGCAAACCGATTTCGCGCGTTCGTTCTGTAACAGTTGTCAGCATCATATTCATAATGCCAATGCCGCCGACAATAAGAGAAATACCGGCAATAGCCGCAAGCAGAATCGTGAAGGTGTCAGTGACCTGCGTCGCCGCCCCAACAATATCAGCTTGCGAGACAATAGAAAAGTCCGTGCTTTGCAGATCAACGCTATGTTTGTCAGCAAGCGCAACAATTGCTTCTTGCTGGACTTGAGGCACAAGGTCTTTGGTTTCAACGCTTATAGCGATTGATGAAAGATAATCTCCGCCAGCTAAAATTTTCTGCATAGTTGTCAGCGGCACAAATATTGTGTCGTCCGGATTAAAAAATCCAGCACTGCCTTTTGCCTGAAGCACACCGATAACCTTGAAATTAAGCCGATTAATACGGATTGTTTTGCCAATCGGGTCTTGGTCTTCAAATAGGTCAGAAGCAACAGTCGGGCCCAATACCGCGACTCGGCTTATATTCCGCATATTGCTTTCAGTAATAAAAGAGCCATTTGTTATTGATACATTTCTTGTTTGAGCGTATTCAGGAGACGCGCCGATTACTGTTGAGTTAGTATTATTGCCAGTCGGCGAGACTATTTGATATCGCGCTTGCCGCTCTGGCGACACATAGGCCACTCCTGCGATTTGACGAAGCACATCAACATCGTCGTTCTTGAGTGTTTGCGCCGAGCCGCGTCCTTGAGACACAAAGCCTCGGCCTTGCTGGGCAAATCCAGGGCTAACCGTTAAAAGATTTGAGCCAAGTCCTTCAATGCTTGACTGGATTTGTCCACTTGCGCCCTGTCCAACAGAGACCATAGCAATAACAGAACCTATGCCAATGACAATGCCAAGAATCGTCAGGCCAGACCTGGCTTTATTTGCCGAAAGCGCAGTATATGTTTCTTGAAGAATATATTGGAGTTTCATATAATCTCCCCATCTCTCAAAGAAATAATTCTTCGAGCTTTTTTGGCAATATGTTCTTCATGCGTAATCAAAATAATTGTCCGGCCTTGCTTATTTAGATTTTCAAAGGTTTCCATAATAACTTCGCCTGTTTTTGTGTCTAAATTGCCAGTTGGCTCGTCAGCCAAAATAATTTTTGGGTTATTAACCAAGGCTCTGGCAATCGCCACTCTTTGTATTTGCCCGCCGGAAAGTTGATTAGAAAGATGAGAAAAATGCGACTCTTCTAGCCCAGCGCTTTGCAAAGCAATTCTTGCTCGTTCTTCTTGTTTTTGGCGAGAAACATCAGCATAAATCAGCGGCAAAACAACATTGCGCAAGACAGTTGTCCGCGGCAAAAGATTAAAAGACTGAAACACAAAGCCGATTTTTTGCATGCGAATGTCAGCCAGCTCGTCATCAGAGAGCTTTGACACATCTTTATTATCCAAAAAATATTTGCCGCTTGAAGGAGTATCTAAACAGCCCAAAATGTGCATTAGTGTTGATTTTCCTGATCCTGACGGCCCCATAATTGCAACAAATTCACCTTCTTGAATATTAAAAGACACGCTTTTGAGCGCTTTAGTTTCTATACTGCCGCTTTGGTAAATTTTACTAATATTTTGAACTTTAATCATATTTTAACGCATCATTCTAAACATTTGGCCGCTAGGTTGATTTTGAGCAGAACTATTAGAATTAACAGAACTAATAGTCTGTGTGATTACAATGTCGCCCTGTTCAAGCCCATCAAGAACCTCGGTCATTGTATCATTAGAAAGGCCGATCTGAATATTTTGCGCTTGAAAATCAGAAGCAGTTATGGCTTTTGCAATATTCGCTGTTGTTTTGCTTTGCGAATTTACCAATTCTATGTATGATATATTGCCCTGCTGTTTTACTGCTGAACTTGGCACAAGAAGCGCGTTTTGTTTGGCATCAATAATAATTTCAGCTGACAAGCTCATACCCGGCTTGATTCTATCATCTTGTGTATCAAAAGCAATCTTAATATTATAAGTTACCACGCCTTGGGAAGATGCGCCCAAAGCATCGACCTCTATAACTTCGCCAGTGATATTTAAGCCGTCAATTGCGTCAAAAGTCAAAGTTGCTTTTTGTCCGGTTTGAATTTTAGCAACATCTATCTCGTTAAGGGTCATTTCAGCTATTTTTTGATGAGTAATAATGTTAGCCGCGATTTGGCTGGCAGAAATGCTATCGTATTTTTTAATATTAACTTCAGTAATAACGCCATCAAATGGGATATAAATATTGCAGTTAGCTAAATCTTGTTTTGCCGAAATTAAAGCATCTTGCTTTTGCTCAAGAACAAGTTTTTTAGCTCTTGTGTCTAATCCATCAGGCCCGGCTTTTAAATCAGCCAAGCTTTTCTCTTTTTCCTGCAAGCTTATTTCAGTTTCCTGCAGGTCAAGAGGCTGAGTTTTTTCTATTTCAGCTAGATCCTGTTCTGCTTTTAATTTTGCTTCCCGGCTGTCTTTAATTGTTCTCTGAATAGACAAAAGGCTTGAGTAATGGCTGGTTGCCTTGGAGCTGTAAGATTTTAAATCTGTTTGATAATCACTAAGTTTACTGTAAACGCGCTGATTATGATTAGAAAGATAATTAGTAACCAAGCTAATAAGATTGGTCTGGTCCTTAACTGCCTGACTAACTGATTGCGCTGTATCTATTGTTTCATCAAGCAGGTCTTCTGTTATTGCTTTATCAGAATAATAGCTGGTTTTTTTATAATTTTCGAAATTCTGGTCATAATTTTTTTTGGCTTTTTTATAGCTGTCTTCAGCGCTTTTAATAAAAAGCTGCACTTCGCTTCTGTCCTGGCTTTCAAAAGCATTTTCATAAACGCTGATATTCCATTGGTAGTTGCTAAGAGTTGTTTCGCTTTGGGCTATTTCATAGCTGTATAAAATATTATTTAACCCTGTGATAACTGTTGGCAAATCCCAAAAAGCATTGGTTATAGCATTAAGAGTGTCTTTATAAGCTCTTTCTATGTTTTCTTCTGATTGTTCTATGATGTCTAAAGCATTTTGATGCGCGTTGGCTTGATCCAGTTTTAGTTTTTCCAAAGAATTTCGCGCTTGGATAACAGTATTTTCAGCCTTTAAGAGAGTAAGTTCGTCAGGTGGGCTTAATAGATCGTCTAATTCAAGCTGGGATGTTTCAAGGGAGTTTTGCGCGTCACTTATTGCTTTTTGGAAATCAGCGCTGTCTATTCTGGCAATTATTTGGCCTTTTTTAACTTCTTGACCTTTATTAATATAAACTGCCAAGACATCGCCTTTGACTTTGGATTTAATATCAAGCTGGTCTAAAGCTGAAACCTGGCCCGAGCCGGAAACAGATATAATCAGCGTGCCTTTTTCAACTGCGGCTGTTGCATAGCTGATAATATTTTTGCCTTGCGCCAATGCTTTACAGCCAAAATAACCGATAAAAATAATTATTAAAAAAATCACCCCGCTTATGATTTTATGGCTAAAAATAAATTTTGATATTTTAGATAGCATATTTATCTATTAAAAACTCTTATCAGCTTTGCTTCGATCTGGCCATTGTCATTTGGCGAACCAATAACAACAACTTGGTCGCCGACTGCTAAATCGCTTTTTTTATTAATAACAGTATCTTGTTTAATCAAGATTATTTTCTCTATATTCTCTCGGCCTTTAATAACAAAGCTGTTTTCCTGCATTTCAATAATTTCTCCAAATGCTCCGTGGCTTTCAATAAAATCTCCTGGCATTGGCGGCATTTTGCGCCAATTACTCATAAATCCGGTTTTGGGCCCGGCAAAATTTCGATGATAGTTTTCTGCCCAGCCATAAGAAAATTTCGCTTTTATTCCGCCGATAAAAATTCCAGCGCCGAAAATTAAAATAATTATTACTAAGCCGGCTAAACTAATAATAATCCATTTAAGAATGTCTTGTTTGTTTTTGCTCATGATATAAATAATTTAATAATATTTTTTTTCGGCTAAAAAATAATCGCAGAGTGAAAAGAGCAATGCCAATGCTTATAGCAAAAGCAGTTATGCCTGTAATTGGCAGAGACTCAAGAATAGCTAAGCTAAAATCCTGCCAAATTATAAAAAAGCTTTGTAAATCACTGATTGCCGCTGAAGCAAAATAAAAAATGCCCGAGTTTTGGATTTGATTGGCTAATATAATTCCGGAAACAGGAATTGCAATCACAGAAACAACTAAAACAACCAAAAAGCTCAAAAGCGTTTTTCGCGCCTGCTTTTTTTCAATGGCTGAAATTATACGGTCAAAAAGGCCTGCTGGAGGTTCCACAGGCCTTATTAAAGACAAAATTTCTGATAAATTTTGTTTCATGACCTTATACTAATAATACGATTAGCAAGGCGATTTTGGTGCGTTATTAGGAATATGAGTCGTGGCTATTGACTTTTTGTATTATAATTTGCTATAATAAAAATGATCGAAAGATCGCTAATTCTAGAGCTTGGGGACCCCTTCATCGGGGTCCCCTTTGCTTTATATCTCCCTATTCCAGCAAATAAATTTTCGAATCTTTTGTATGTCAAAAATAACAAGCCCTTTTGCACGCAATCCAGAAAGTTCTTATGATTTAATTTTTTCTCTAATCATTTTGAAAGCATCTTTTTGTAGGAAAATTAAAAGTCCTACTGGTGCTTGAAATTATATAGACCTTGATGAGTTAGCCTTTGAGCAAAATAGCCAGAATAACAGAAAACCACATAGGCAGGTGAACTTTTTGAGCCCCCGACCTTTCCCTCGTTAGAAATCTTTGTTGGATTGACTGGGCTTCAGGACTTACTTCTTGCCTTTACTTTTTGCCATTACCTTGATTTATCACTCTGATTGTATCAGAACCTTCAAAATCAGCTAAGCCACTGTTGTAGAAAACCTTGCCAATCACTCTAAGGGTAACTGCATCTCCGGTAGGCACATTTACTAAATCCTCTCTATTAAACTTTGCTATATATGTGCCTTTGTCTACCTCGGAAATCATCCCTTTCACAGCAGTAGCCACTTCACATACAGCAGTGCTAACATCAATATTTGCCACATCGTAACTTTCTGGGAGAGCAATAAATGCGGTAAACACACCTTTGCTGGCAAGATTCAGGGTTTCTGGCTCTATCCTAATAGTGGCTGGAATGGGCTTAACTCTAACAATAGTTACAGTAGTTGAATCAGTATCTGTCAAACCATCATTATCGGTCACATTGAGGCCAATATTGCCAGAGTAGTCATCATTCCAAGTATATTGAGGATTAACTCCGGTAGCATCGTCATATTGACCATCTCCATCTAAATCCCACTCGTAAAGAACAATATTGCCATCCGGGTCTGTTGAGTTAGAACCATCAAAGTTTATTGGAGAACCTTCATTGCCTTCATAGGGGCCTCCAGCATCTGCTATTGGTGACTGATTTAACCTAACAATCGAGACAACACCATTGGTTCTGGTGGCTTCTGGAACACTGGGGAAATAAACAGTGGCAAAATTGATGATTTCTGTTCCGTCTGGAGCATCGCTTCTGGTATTAACGCTAAACTCTGCATAACCCCCTTGGCCCGGACCGACTTCGCCAGTAAACCAGGTTATGGTTCTGGTATTTGGATTGTAAATTCCTGGATCGCCAATCTGAACTTCAGTTTCAACATCAAACACCGGCCCAATCTCCAAAGTTGAATCATTCAAGTCCTCATCCAAGGTATCAGTGAAATAAACTCCATAAGCAATCCCCTCTCCTTCGTTTTCGTATTCAACTTTGTAATCTAATTTCTGACCGGACAAAACATTTCCTTCAGGACCATACTTAATGTTAGGGTCGCGGGCTACAGTGATAGTGCTATTTATAGAAGAGAAAGTTCCTTCTTTACCATTGAGCTTGTCGTTTACGCTGAGAAGCAATTCCCAGTGCGCCTTTGTCCCTGTTAGCCCTGGAAGATCTATAGGATATATTACTATTTTTTTTCCGACAAGCCACG
>JBDRLZ010000003.1:0-2343 GCA_043812555.1 bacterium | reverse complement strand
TTCTTTTCTAATTCTTTAACCAGGGCATCTATTTTATCTTTTTCCGGCAATAATAATGGATTTTTTTCTGCAAGCTTGCTTACATCTTCATAAAAATCTTTTGTCTTTGCAAGCAGTTCGTCATATTTGCGTTGCCTTTCTACAATTTCTTTTTCTAAAAGAACACGTCTTTGTTCATAATCATCTTTTATAAGTTTAGCTTCATCATCAATTAAAGATTCTTTAAATTTTGAAAGGCTACTTTTGGTTGATCTTTCTTTGTCCGTTGTTCTTTCAAGTTCGGCTTCTTGTCTCTTAATTGCAGCTTGAATTTTTTCTATTGCTCTATTGTGTGCGGACCATTCTTTTTCTTCTATTTTCTTTAATGTTTCATAATATTTTTGATATACTAAAATCCTTGCTTCTATTTGCTCAAACGTAAGAGAAGTTTTTTGATCTTCGACCATTCCATAAAAATCAAGATCTTCTATCAATTTCTTTTTGGCTTTTTCTCTTTCAGATCCAGTTTTCAGTTTTAATTTTTCAAAAGCCTTTTCCATCTTATCCGTCCATTTGAATCCAGGCACTTCTTTTTCCTCTGGAATATCGAAACGTGTAAATATACCGAGTTCTGTTTTTAATATTCTTATACTTTTTTTCAATTCTCTTGTTCGTTCTTCTAAATCTGGAATAGGATCTTTCCATGTACCAAACCAACCGAACACTGTCCCTTCACGTTCCAGAACTTTTCTTTTAATTCGTTCATACCGAAGTAGTCCTTCAATTTTACTTAAATCCGCCTGTTGTTGCCCAAGCGTTTGTCTTTTGATCGCCTTTGTACTTTCATTTGTTGCGTCCATTATTTTTTTTGTAGCTTCCGTAATCGCTTCTATGCCAGTTGCATGTTTTTCTAAATAGCTTATTAATTGAGGATAATCTTTTGCAAAAGCAGCTAAGATTTCAAGTTTTTCTTCTTGTGTCTTATTAGAATCCATCATCAATATCCGCAATTTTCGCATATCATCGATTACTTCTTTGTTTTTATTCAATTGTTCATCTAATGAATCTGTTGTTGCATCAATTATTCTTTTTAATGTTGTATATCCAATAATCAATGCACTTATGCCTATAATTATCCAGTGTGCTTTTAAAAAAGCCCACATAGCAGTTCTTAATCTATAGATTGCTGCCACCAAAGTATCTGTTGCTGTAGCAGTTAAAAGTTGACCTGCTCTATAAATTGCCCAAGCCGCAGCTGTTGTTAATATAACACCACGCAATTGATCCAATGACATAAATAATTCTCTAATAAAACTTGCCGTGCCAATAATAACTGGTTTTAAAATACTCAATCCTCCTATTAGGAAGTATTGAATCGCATGACCAGTAAGAATTATCTGATTTTTCATGCCTCTCATAGACCGCTCAAACATCACGTCAACGGCTGTTGTATCTTTAAGAGCTTCACGCATTAAATTAAATTGCTCGACACCTTGCTCCAACATTATATTCAGCGAAGCAGCTTCTCTACGAGTCATTCCTTTAAAGATATTTCCGATATCAAATCCAGCAGTTTCTAATCGTTTTAAAACATCAAAAAAGTTATTTGTTTCTAGGCTAACATCTTCTATTGTTAACCCAACTAATTTAAGTTGTTTTTCAAGTTTATTGGTTGGATCAAGAAGTTTTGAAAAAACACCGCGCAAACCGGTTCCGATTGTGCTGACTTTTATACCAGCATTACTCATTACAGCAAAAATAGAAGCAAGATCAACAATAGATAAGCCAAGGCTTTTTGCCATGGCTGCCACATAATTGAATCCAACACCGAGATCTTCAGCTTCTAATTTAGAATAATTTAATGCAGCACCCAAAATGTTTCCAACCTTGGCGGCATCTTCCGCTCCTAACTTCCACACATTGATAGCTGTAGTTAAAAACTTAACGGTCGTTGTAGTATCAGCACCAGTAGCCGTTGTAATTTTGTAAACAGTCTCAAGAGCTATGGCAGCATCAGCGGCCTCCATACCCGTTTGCCCGAGAATTTTTAGAGCATTGGTCGTATCTTTCAAAGACATCGTTGAGTTTAAAAAGGCTTTTACGGCAGCTTTTTCCATTTTTTCATAGCCGGTTGTCGTTGCCTGGACTATTGCAGCCGTATCTCTTAAGTCTTGATGAAAATCAACAAATGTTTTGATTGAGGTTCCAATTGCAGTTATGGTCCCGAATAAAACAGCACCCGATGCTATCCACGCTGCCTGGGAAAGCATCATATATTTAAAGCCTTGGCCCCATCGATCCATGGCTCTTCGGTAATCGCCAAAAGCCTTTACGCCCTTATTGGCCTCATGCTCCAAAGCGGGT
>JBDRLZ010000002.1:0-35677 GCA_043812555.1 bacterium | reverse complement strand
TGCCCCTTGATGGTCGCAATTGCTTTTTTCGTTAATGCCCGCAAGTCCTCTGACCCATATTCTTCAATATGATCCAACGGTAAATCTTGCCAATGCATCGGCATTTTTCTCACCTCTTGTTTTTTAAAAGACCCGCCTTGTAATTAGTTTATCACTTATTTTTTGTGAATACAACATCTTTTATATTTTTTGCCCGATCCGCACGGGCACGGATTGTTCCGGCCGATATTTTTAAATTTAATCTCATGCTGGATTTGCTTAACTTGCTGTTTGACTGATTTTGTTTGGCTCTCAATGTTTTTTAATAAATTTTGAAACAATTTATAGCCTTCTTTTTTGTATTCAATCAAAGGATCCTGCTGGCCATAAGCACGCAAGCGGACGCTGTCGCGTAAATAATCCATTGTGTCCAAATGCTCCATCCAAAGCAGATCAATCATTCTTTTTTTTAGGGCGTTCTTTGTTTCGCGCCGTTTCCTATAAATTGTTTCTCTTTGCTTGTTTAAAACATCGTCGTATTCGAGCAAATGCTTTCTTAAATCGAAATTATAACCCTCGAGCTGGGCTTGGGCTCGTTCAATTGCTTTGCTTATAAACTTATGCTTAATTTGCTGGTCTTCGGGAAAAACAGCTTTTAGTTTTGGTCCGAAAATTCGCATCAGATCATCTTCCAGGGAAACAAAGAACTGCGACGAGCCTGGATCGCCCTGCCGACCGCTTCGGCCGCGCAATTGATTGTCAATGCGCCGAGCCTCATGCCGCTCTGTGCTAATAACATGCAAGCCGCCAACTTCTTTAACTCCAAAAGCAAGCTTAATATCAACTCCGCGGCCAGCCATATTGGTTGCAACTGTAACCGCGCCTTTTTCACCTGCTTTGGCAATAATCTGCGCTTCTTGCTCATGATATTTAGCATTCAGAATCCTATGGGGGATGTTTTCTGTTTTTAATAATTGGCTTAGTTTTTCATTTTTTTCAATTGAAACAGTGCCGATTAAAATGGGCTGGCCAATCTTATTGCGCTTTTTGATTTCAGTAGTAATTGCTTTAAACTTGCCTTGTTCTGTTTTGTAAATAACATCTTCTAAGTCTTGGCGGATCATTGGCTTATTAGTTGGGATAATAACAACGCCAAGATTATAAACTTTGTCAAATTCTTCAGCTGATGTTGCGGCTGTGCCAGTCATGCCGGATAATTTTTGATATAATCTAAAATAGTTCTGAAAAGTTATAGTTGCAAGAGTGCGTGATTCTTGCTGCACAGCTACGCCCTCTTTGGCTTCAATTGCCTGATGCAGGCCGCTGGAATATCTGCGGCCTGGCATTAGGCGGCCGGTGAATTCATCAACAATAATCACTTGACCGTCTTTAACAACATAATTTTTATCGCTCTTAAATAAAACTATTGCTCGCAAAGCCTGTTCTAGATGATGGCTGTATTTAATATTGCCCTCCTGCCATAAGTCAAAACCGAGCATTTGAGTTATTTTTTCTGTGCCAGCCGCAGTTAAGACAGCTGTTTTATGTTTTTCGTCTATTTCATAATCTTTGCTGTCAAGCCGCTCAATTAGTTTGGCAAATTGGACATAAAGCTGGGTTGATTCCTGGTCAGGCGCGGAAATAATTAACGGCGTTCTGGCTTCGTCAATTAAAATGCTGTCAACCTCGTCAATAATTGCGTAATGCAATTCGCGCTGGACGATTTGTTCTTTTGACTGGGCCATATTGTCGCGCAAATAATCAAATCCGAATTCATGATTTGTGCCGTATAAAATATCGCATTGGTAAGCTTCTTTGCGCTCAATTTTCTTTAAATTCTCGTATTCTATTGAGACTTCGTCTTGGTCTGGGCTGGTTTTCGGTTCAAACTTATAAGCAATTTCGTGATTAATGCAGGCGACAGAAAGTCCCAGTAAATTATAAATCGGGCCCATCCAATTGGCATCGCGCCGGGCAAGATAATCATTAACAGTAATTATGTGAACGCCTTTGTCAGATAAGGCATTTAAATAAGCCGGCATTGTGGCGGCTAAGGTTTTGCCTTCGCCGGTTTTCATCTCGGCGATTTCGCCGCGATGCAGAACAATGCCGGCCATTAATTGAACATCAAACGGTCTTTGATTAATTGTTCTTTTGGCGGCTTCTTTTGCTAATGCAAAAGCCTGCGGCAAGATGCTTTCAGCATCTTGTCCGCGGCGCAATTCTTCTGTTTTGTTCTTAAAATCAGGACTAGAAAAACGCTCGAATTCTGGTTCGAGCTTGTTTATCTCTTTGATTATCGGCTCTAATTTCTTAATATATCGCGCATTCGCATCGCCAAAAAGTTTTTTAAGCATAAGCTAATTATAAAGTTTTTCGGCAAAATTTGCAAGAAAATTAAAGCCATTTCTTAACTTCTTCCTCCTCTGGCGTTCCAACCCATGTTTTAATTTCTTTATTATCTTCAACCAAAACCAAAGTCGGGGTTGACATAATATTATAAAGCCGGGCTTCGGCTAAACCATCTGGAGTAGAAACATCAAAATATTCTATTTTGAGGCTTTGTTTTAAGCGTTCGCCAAGTTCTTTTGCCGGCGGACAAGCCGAACAAAGAGGCTGGGTAAAAATTTTTAGAATTTTCATAAATTTATTACCCCTCCTTCGTCCTCCCCTTACCAAGGGGAGGATTTAAGGTGGGGTTAATTAATTTTATCAATACTATTTCTGTATCTATCTTTTAATTCGCCGATTTTGCCTTTGTTCCACATTGAAGTTCTTGAAAAATAGCCAGTCACTCTTGTTATTGCGTCAATGTTTTTAGAACTGCAATAAGAGCATTTGTCTCTCAAACCCCTGGCTGTTTTGCCGCAGTCGTTGCAGTTTGTAAATTCAGGCGAAAAAGCAATCTGGTCATTGGTTGTTTGCTGAAAAGTTTTTTTGACAAAATTCGCCAAACCCAAAGCCGGCGGACTTGATTCGCCAAGCCAAATATGGGAAATCGAACCGGCATTAATTAAAGGATGAAACATCCCCTCGGTTTTAACTCGCTCGATTGGGTCAATTGCTGCGCCAAGATTTAAAAGAGTTGAATTAGTGTAATAAATTTCGTCTTTTTCAGGATTGCCTTTCAAAACCCCAAGCGCCTGCCTAGGGTATTCTCTATAATCAAGCTTGGCAAAGCGATAAGCCGTTGTTTCAGCCGGCGATTGCTCTAAATTGAAGTGCAAGCCGTATCTTCGAGAAAATTTTTCAGTAACTAAATTCATGTGGGCAATAATTTTTAAGCCGAGCTTTAAAGTGTCAATTGATTCATGCAACTGCTGACCAGTGTGATATTGAACCATTTCGTTTAAGCCAACCATGCCAATTAAATGCGATGCTTTTCTCAAGCGATAATAAGGTTCGCCATCGCGCTTAATAGTTAAAAAAGCCAAGGGCCCTTTTTGCCCCATATTTAAAAGCCGTTCAATAAAAAGCCGTTTCTGGCGATGGGCTTTTGCCGCTAATTCCATTGTGTTTGTCAAATTAGCAAAAAGCGCTTCTTCGTTTTTTTTAGCCCGATAAGCAATTCGCGGCAGATTAATCGTAATATTTTGCATTGCTGAATAGCGCATTTTCCATGGAGTTTTGGCGTCTTTTAAGTCGTCTTTGCCAAGCTTAAAAGACAAGCGGCAACACTCGCTTATTTTCGCGGTTTCGCCGCGGTCAAAAACATAATAAGTATTGCCCTTGTTAGAAGCGACTTCAGAAATAAAATTTAAAAATTTATTATGGTTTGCTGTTTGAAAAAGTTTTTCAGTCATGTGGACATTCGGCTTTGGCAAAAAAAACGGCCGGCCTTGAGAATCGCCTTCAAGGTAATTTTCAAATAAAGCCATGGCAAAATTCTGGGCTTCTTTTTCATAGTCTTTGTATTTTTTACCGGTGTATTTTCCGCCCGGCCCGATTGCCGGGGTATCGGCAAAATGCTTGGGCACTTCCCAATAAATATTAATATCCGAAAAAATCGCTTGGCCGCCGCGGGCGACTGCTTGCTGATTAAACTCGTAAATTAGAATTTGGGCCAATTGTTTGAGTTCTTTTTTAGAACGGCCGACTAAAAAGGGCGCTAAAAATAAATTTATTGCGTCCCAGCCGATTGCTCCGGCAAAAGTGCATTGCAAAGAAGCGGAAAATTTTAAAAGATGGGCAATCAAAACTTCAGCGTGTTTAGCCGGACGAGCTTGAGAAGTTAGGGTTGCCAAATCAAGACCGAATTTTTTAATATATTCTAAAGATTGGCCAGAGCAGTACGGCCGGTCAATTTCGCCTAAATCATGAAGATGCAGATCGCCTCTTAAGTGAGCGTCAGCAACATCTTGGGAAAAAACTCTTAAAAGAGCGTATTCTTTTTTGATTTTCTCGGCTAGAGTGAAATTAGTTGCTTCGGGTCCGTGCGGTACATTGGCATTGTCTTTGTTTCTTTGGGAAACAATTATATTTTCAACATCATAAAGCGGCGCGCCTAAGCGGGAGTATTTTTTTCTTGTTTTTTCAAGGCCTCGGGCTAAAAGTTCAGCATTAACAAGTTCGCGAACTAATGGCGCAGTTAGGGTCTTGATTTTATAATCAATAATCTTTTTTTCAACTTCAGAGGCAACTCTAAAGGCTATGCCGGGTTTTATTTTTGTTTCGCGCAAAAGAGATTCTGTTATTTTCTGTCTATCCCATTTTTTAACTTCTTCGTCAGAGGTGCGAACAAATAAAGCAATGTCTGTGACATCGCTGATAAACTCTTTTGGCAAATCAAGTTTTTCTTGTTTGCTCTTCACTAAAGCTAGTATAGCACACTGGTCAAGAGAGGGTTATCCACAGGCCAGCTAATTTTTGCGCAAAATCATCAAACTATTGACATTTTGTCAAACTTAGGGTAAAGTATAATTACTTTGAAAATAAAATTTAGGAGGTGCTGTAATGCTGAACTTAAACAAAGAGAGAATTGGACAATTAGAGAAAGCCGCTCATAACACTTCTATGTGGATTAAGTTTCTTGACAACATAACAGAGATAGATGAGCTTGATGCTGTTATTGAGTATGCAAGCAAGCACAATTTATACCAAACTAGAAGCGAGATAGTGGATCTGTATTATTGCAGTCTAAAGCAGTGGCCTAACCCAGATGACTTTTTTCCTCTCGGGTTTTCCGAAAGGTTTCCGCTTGTAGGAAAAAAACTTAACAGTGCAACAAAGCGCCTTTTCTTAAGAGCCGCAGACTTTTGTTGTGCAGATCCTTGGTTTTTTGCTAACATAGTAGAGGAAATTCTCTATGCTCATGAAGTAGAGGGTAAAAAAAGAGTGGAGATAGAAGTATCGGAAACTCACTGGAGTAGATGGAAGGATCACCCAAAAAACGCACGCTGTTTTGTAACAGCCGTTCTTGCTTGGTATACCCAGCTTCAAGTGTGGACATTTAGAGAATTGTTTCTGGATGATCCTGTCAGCAGTGGCGGACCCAAAAGGCATTGGGTGTGGGAATAAGGCAATCCAAACAACAAAGGGCAGAGTTTGTAACTTTGCCCTTTTTTAATTTCCAAAATTTCAATAAACGCGGTGGACCTGCCGGGACTTGCACCCGGGACATCGCGTGTTAAGGACGACATGTTACTTGTTACAACACAGGCCCAAGTCCACCAACTAAATTATAACATAAAAAATCCCTAAAAAATAGGGAATCTTTATTAACACGCGATATAAGGCCAATGTTGTAACCTTATCGTCAATAATATGATATATTTTTTATAAATATCTGTCAATACTAGTTATCCACAGGCTACTGCATTTTGCGTCTGATAAAGGCCGGGATATCAAGCAGGTCGTCGTTTTCAACCTCAATTGAGTGTGTTCTGAATGGCTTATTAAATAAAGATTTTTTTTCTTCTGGCTGAACAGGCTTATCTGGCTGCTGAACTTGTGGCTTAACAAGCTTAGATTCTTCTGTTTTTTTAGCCGCGGGTTGAACCCCGGTATCAAAGCCAGTCGCAATCACAGTTACTTTAAATTCTCCTTTTTTAAAAGCATTGTCAACAACTGCGCCGAAAATAACTTTAGCGTCTTTGTCAATTGATTCAGTCACAACCTCGGCCGCTTCATTGATTTCAGACATAGCCATATCCGGACCGCCGGAAATATTAAACAAAACTCCTTTAGCTCCGTCAATTGACAGCTCCAAAAGAGGACTGTTTATAGCCAGCTTAGCCGCTTCAACAGCGCGATTTTCGCCAGTTGCCCGGCCAATGCCCATTAAGGCGGAGCCAGCGTTCTGCATAATTGCCTTGACATCAGCAAAATCAACATTGACAATCCCTGGCACAGTAATCAATTCAGCAATGCCCTGGACAGCTTGGCGCAAAACATCGTCAACCACAGCAAAAGCATCAATCAAAGAAGTTTTCTTCTCAACTGTCTGCATAATCTTGTCATTGGGAATAGTGATTAAAGTATCAACTTTTTCTTTTAAATTTTTAAGAGACTGTTCAGCGATTCTGTTTCTTTGCGATCCTTCAAAACCAAACGGCTTGGTGACAACGCCGACTGTTAAAGCGCCGGCATCCCGGGCCGCTTCAGCAACTACTGGCGCAGCGCCGCTGCCAACTCCGCCGCCTAATCCGCAAGTAACAAAAACCATATCAGCGCCCTTAACTACTTCGTGAATTTCGTCGCGGTTTTCTTCAGCCGCTTGGCGGCCTATTTCCGGGTTCATGCCCGCGCCCAAGCCCCTAGTTAAATTTTTGCCAATAAGGACTTTTTCTTGAGCCTGGCATTGGTTTAAGTCCTGGGCATCAGCATTAATCGCAACAAAGTCAACGCCCTGGATTTTGCATTGAACCATTCGTGAAACAGCATTGCCTCCGCCGCCACCAACGCCGACAACTTTAATCCGAGCAAAAGTTTCAATTTGAGGTTTTATTCTAGCCATACATCCACTATAAGCAGTCCCCTTGAAAATGTCAAGGATTTTCAAAAAATATGGTGATTTGTTGCTTATATCAAAAAAAATGCTAAAATAAAACTATGCAGAAGTTTGACCATCAAAAGATAGAAGCAAAGTGGCAGAAAAAATGGGAACAACAAAAGCTATATCAAGCAAAAGACTTAAGCAAAAAACCAAAGTTTTATTGCTTGGTTATGTTCCCCTATGTTTCCGGAAATTTACATGTTGGCCATTGGTATAATTTTGCGCCAGCAGATGTTTTTGCTCGCTTCAAAAAAATGCAGGGCTTTAATGTTTTGAGCCCGATTGGGTTTGATGCTTTTGGTCTGCCATCTGAAAACGCAGCAATTAAAGACGGGGTTCATCCAAAAGCAAGAACGAAAAAAAATATTAGTAAAATGCGCCAGCAATTAAAAACAATCGGCGCAATTTATGATTGGTCTTGCGAAGTAAATACATCTGACCCGTGTTATTATAAATGGACCCAGTGGCTATTTTTGCAACTTTACAAACATGGCTTGGCTTATAAAAAAAAGGCGCCGGCAAATTGGTGCGTTTCTTGTAAAACAATTTTAGCTAATGAGCAAGTTGTTGATGGTAAATGCGAGCGATGCAACGGCGAAATTATTCGTAAAAAAATTGACCAATGGCTCTTAAAAATCACTGATAAACAATTTATTGATAGATTGGTTGATGATTTGGATAAATTAGATTGGCCGAAAAAAACTAAAATTATGCAGAAAAATTGGGTAGGCCGCAGCAAAGGTGCAAAAATTATTTTTGAGATAAAAAACTCAAAAAAAAATTTAAAAGTTTTCACGACAAGACCAGATACGATTTTTGGCGCGACTTATATGGTTGTTTGTCCAGAACATGAAATAATCAATAATCAGTTATCAGCTATCAGTAATCAGAAAGAAGTTTTTGATTATATAAAAAAGTCTCAAAAAAAATCTGATTTGCAGAGAACTGATTTGGCAAAAACAAAAACCGGCATTGAAATCAAGGGCATTAAAGCGATAAATCCAGCGAATCAAGAAGAAATTCCAATTTGGGTGGCTGATTATGTTTTGCCCCATTACGGCACTGGCGCAATAATGGCAGTGCCTGATTATGATGAAAGAGATTTCGAGTTTGCGAAAAAATATAATTTAAATATCAAAAAAACAAAATTAGTTGACAGTCAAAGAATTGTTAAAAAATTAAACGCAAGGTGGGCAAAAAATTATAAATTAAGAGATTGGTTAATTTCCCGCCAGAGATATTGGGGCGCGCCTATCCCGATTATTTATTGTGAAAAATGCGGTGAGGTTCCTGTGCCGGAAAAAGATCTGCCGGTTGAACTGCCTGATGATGTTGATTTTAGGCCGACCGGAGAATCGCCGCTAGAAAGATCTAAAAAATTTCACGATATAAAATGCCCAAAGTGCGGCGCAAAAGCAAAGCGTGAATCAGACACAATGGATACTTTTGTCTGCTCAAGCTGGTATTATTTTAGATATTTAGATTCCCAAAATAAAAAAGAATTTGCCAACAAAGACAAAATAAAAAAATGGATGCCAATTAATATGTATGTTGGCGGCGCAGAACACACTGTTTTACATCTTTTGTATTCAAGATTTTTTACGAAATTTTTAAAAGATTTTGGTTATATTGATTTCAAGGGCGATGAGCCATTTAGGGCATTGCGGCATCAGGGAATGATTTTGGGTCCTGATGGTCAAAAAATGTCCAAATCAAAAGGCAATGTAATTGACCCTGATGAAATCGTTAAAAAATACGGATCTGACACGCTAAGAATGCACTTGTGTTTTATGGGGCAATATGATCAGGGCGGTCCTTGGAATCCGAATGCCATAGTCGGCATGCGTCGATTTTTAGAAAAAATTTATAAATTAAAGCCTCAAAAAAAAGACAACCAAATCACGCATAAAACAATCAAAAAAATAACCCAAGATATTAATAATTTAAAATTTAACACAGCTATTGCTTATTTAATGGAATATGTGAATTCTGGCGAATATGATTTCGAGACTTTGCTTAAGCTTCTGGCCCCATTTGCTCCGCATATCACAGAAGAACTATGGCTCAAAAAAACAAGCATCCACTTAGAAGATTGGCCAAAATATGATCAGAAAAAAACTCAAGATAAAACAATAGAATTAGTAATTCAGGTTAATGGCAAGTTCCGGGCAAAAATCAAAACAAAGCCGAATATCCAAAAAAAACAAGCGCTTGAAATAATTAAAAAATTGCCAAAATTCAAAGATTTAAAAATCAACCGGATAATTTTTGTGCCGAAAAAACTAATTAATCTAGTTAGCGCTTGACAAAAACAAGCCTTGTGCTATAATAAAAAATATTGGGTACGACCCTTTCTGTGTGGGTGAGAAGTCCTCTGTTTCGGAGGACTTCTTGCTTTTTATTGGCAATTCTTGCTATAATAAATTTGCCGGGGCTAGTACCCATAAAACACATAGTTAGGGGTTTAACTCCCCGGTTTTTTTTATTCATGAATAAAGACTTCTGTGCCAATTTCAGCCCAATTATAAACTTCTTGAGCGTCATTAATATTTAATCTAATACAGCCGTGCGAAGCTGGCTGGCCTAACTTATCCAAGCCATCGCGCAAGCCTTCTTTGCTATATGGCACTTCGTGAATCAAATAAAAATTATCAAAGCGCAGAGCATATGGCAGATATTGCTGATACTTTTCTGACCAATGCAAAACAATCTTTTCAGAGATGCTAAAGTCGCCTTTTGGCGTCGGCGTTTTGGGAGCGCCAGAAGAAATAACAAAGCTTTTTAATAAATTGCTATTTTCATAAAGAGATAGTTTTTGCTCTGAAATATCAATATCAATAAATCTGGCTGGTTTTAAGCGCGCTTGATATTGAGATGTTATAATAATATTAATTGGCTCGGCTTTGATAATTTTTTTATTTTTGATAATTATTTCAGCAATCCAGCCGTTTTTGACATCTTGTGAAAATTGCTGGTCAAAAACAAAATTGCCCAAGCTATAAAAAATAAACTTATCTTTATATTTTTCAATTTCTTGCGTTACATGAGGATGATGGCCAATCACTAAGTCTGCGCCAGCGTCAATTGCCATGCGGGCAAATTTTTGCTGTTCAAGATTTGACTTTTTTTGATATTCTTCGCCAATGTGCATTGAAACTATTTTTATATCAGCTTCTGGCAAATCTATTTTTTCGGGTAATGGCCATGTGTAGGCGCTAAAGCTTATTTTAGTATTTTCTATTTCAAGAATCGGTTTTTCGCCAAGTCCAGCCGGCAAAATATTGTTATTTTTTAATCTTAAAATAGTGTCCTGCATTGCTTGTTCGCCCCAGTCATAAATGTGATTATTGGCAATTGACAAGACATCAAAGCCGGCATAAATTAAGCCGTCTAGCGCTTTTGGATCTGCTCGAAAAGAATATTTTTTGCCTGTGTCAACGCCTTTGTCAGATAGGGGCCCTTCTAAATTGCCAAACAGCAAGTCAGCTTCTTGCAAATAATCAGCAATTTTTAAAAACGGCCATTTATAATTGCTTTCTTTGAGCATCTTATTGCCAACGCCGCGCGAAAGCATTATGTCGCCGACAAACATTAGGGTTATTTCCGGCGGCTCGGGTTTTATTATTATTTCGGGTTCGGGTTCAGACTGGATTGTCGTTTGAATATTTGCTTCTGGCTTGTTATCTAGCTTCAGATGCCAAAAATAGCCAGCGCAAACAATATCAAGAATTAAAATAATAATTAAAACAAGATTTAATCTTTTCATGCTTCAAGCCTATCACAACAAATATTATTTGGCAAATTTTGCAATTTTGTCAAAAGCCCTTGACAAATTTATTAAAATATGCTAGAGTATTGGCATACTGCAAATGCAGTAAATTTGAAACAAATAGGAGGTAATCAGCAATGATTACCAGAAGCAAATTGACAAAAAGCATTTTCGCGATTTTTTTGTTGGTAGCGCTAATAATTAGCGCTGGGAGTTTAGTTTTTGGAGAAGAACAATCAACAATGACGATTTCTATTTCGCCTGAAACACCGCCAAGTCAAGCAGTGCCTCAGGGTACGCAAAATTTTTTGGCGACAATCATTCGTATTCAGGTTTCCGGTTGTGCGTCACTCAACGGCGTAACTGTGGCAGTAAATGGTTTGTGTACAGATCTCGATTTTGAACACATTGAATTTCGAGATCAAGATCTCGTACTTGGTTACGGAACTATTAAAGACAAAAAGTTGAAATTGACTTTCAGCCCAATCCCCTTATTATTAGACCAAACAAAAGATTTCCAAATTTTTGTTGAAGTCGACGAACAAGCTGGGGTTGGAAACACCTTTGCGTTCGGCATTATCGATGTTGGCACAAATGCGGATATGATTGGAATGCCGGTTGGTGGAGCATTTGGCAATATAATGTCGATTGCTGAACTCGAAGAGCCGGAAGAGCCGGCAGCGGCAATCTTCGGTTATATTTTTAGTCTTGATTCCGGCAAGCCAGTAAGCAATGCGCTGATAATTGCCATTCATGCAGAAAGCAAGAAAAAAATCAAAGCGCTTTCTGAGAAAGACGGCCGTTATATTTTTGAAAATCTAGAGCCGGGCGCCTATTGGTTAATAACCATTCAACAAGGCTATTGGCCGGATGTCTCAAAGACATACATATATCCAGAAGAACAAAAATGGGTTGATATCTGGCTAAAGCCAAAGTAAGTTTCAAAGTTTCACCGAGCGCAAGAAGCAACATCTTCTTGCGCTTTTTTAGATTTTAAGGTAAAATAATATCAATGATTCATCTTGATATTTTAGACAAAAAAAGACTTTTGTTACTGCCGCGGCTGTCTTTTCTTAGAAAATATAATTTTTATTTAGCCGGCGGCACTGGTTTGGCCCTTCAATTAGGCCATCGGATTTCTATTGATTTTGATTTCTACCGACAAGAGCCATTTGAACCACAAAAAATTTTTCAAGAATTTCAGGAAAAATTTGCTGAAGATAATTTAATGCAAATTCAAATTAATAAAGGCACATTGACTGTCAGGGTCAATGATATTGAAATTAGTCTTTTTAGATACCGATATCCTTTAGCGCGACCTTTAATAAAAACAGAGCATGCTGATTTAGCATCTCTCGAAGATATTGGCGCAATGAAAATTATCGCTGTTATGCAGCGAGGCACAAAAAGGGATTTTGTTGATATTTATTTTCTCATGGAAAATCTTAGCATAAAGCAACTCTTAGATTTTGCTGAAAAAAGATACAAAGGATTCAATAAATATTTAGCTCTTCAAGGACTACTTTATTTCAAAGATGCTGATACTAATAAGGCGCTTAAAATGCTTAAACCCATCCCTTGGAGCAAGGTAAAAAAAGAAATTATTGTTAGAGTAAATGCATTTAAAAAATCAGCGCTAAAACAATGAAAAAAATTCCTCCTTATATTGCCAGCTGTTTATGGTCGTATGATATTTCAAAGCTTGATCTCCAAAAAGACAAAAAAATGATTATTGCCCAAGTTTTAAACTATGGCGATTTCAAAAGCATTAAATGGCTTTATAATATTTATCCAGAGAAAACAATAAAAGAGGTTATAAAGAATCCGAAAAGAGGATTTTGGTTTGAGAAAGTGTTAAATTTCTGGCTTACTTTATTTAATATTCATTTGTCAAATAGAAAAACAGGCGAAGCAATTTTGAGCATTGAGCCCGGATAAACAATTTCTAAGTAACAAAACGAGGCGTGCAAGTTAAAAAACTTGCACGCCTTTTAAATTTACCATTGCAAGAATCGCCGCCATAATTTTGGATCTCTTTAGAGAATCCCATTTTCACTTCCCTTTCTTTTTTATATGAATAGTTTAACATATTAAAATTATTTTTTGGTAGTTATTTTACAACCTTAAATTTTTCTTTCGCGATTTCTAGAGAAAACGCCTCAAAATGCCACCATTCGGATTTTATGCCGGAAAAACCGGCTTTTTGCATAACAGATTTTAATAAATTGCGATTAGTAATTTGCTCTTGGGTTAACGGCATTTTATCAAAACTATCAAACTCAGAACCCATGTCCAAACCCTCTATTGTCAAATCAACAGCCGCGCCATAGCTGTGCAAAGAAGTAGTTTTTGCAGGATCTGCAAAAAGCTTTTGTTCTGGCTTGCCCTCTAAAAAATTCCAAATTTTTTCTTGAATACTAATTGGCCGAGCGCAATCATAAACAACAAGATTATAATTTGGCAAATATCTTTGCGCGTTTTCAAGCATTAAACCAACCTGTTTTTGCAAAAAGCATTTGTCTAAACTGCCGTATTTAATATATTTTAAATCAGTTTTAATTTTCGGCTCAACAAACTCTTTAAATGCCCGAGCAATAACAAGTTTTCTCGGGGTTAATTTTTCATCAAGAACTTTGCCTTGCTTTGAAGATGCATGACGAAGATAAATTTGATTATTTTTAATTAAAATTATTCCAACATGAGACACATCTAAATCCGGCTTTTCAGAATAATAACCAATAAGATCGCCTGATTCTAAAATAGAAAAATCTTCAGTTTTAGCAGAAACTAAAAATAAATATTTTTGATTATTATTTATCCAGTCTGTGAAATAGTGATTTCGCGTCTGGTAACTAATTACAAAATTTTTGTATCTGATCTCTTGAGCTGGGATTCCAAATGCCTCTGAAACTACATAATCTAAAAAAGTAAAGCAGTCAACTTCTTGCTTATTAATAACTAATTGTTCAGGCGTATTTGGACCGCCAATCAGAGTATTTGCTTTATATGGCCTGCCAAGATATTTTTCAGAAATCTTAATAATTTTTTCAGCAATAGATAATTCTTGAATAGATAATTCTTGTTGGATTATTTCTTGTTTGACCTCAAAAGAATAATTAAAATTAAATAAAATAAAAATTATCAAAATAAGCAAAGCTAAAATTAAAATAATTTTTTTCATAGTTTTATTAATTATAGCATACTAGCTTGCGCTTTTTTAAAATTTATTTTAAAATAAGTCAATGAGCGTTAGGTTTTATATTTTTGGAATGACAATTTGTTTGGTTTTGTGCTTGATTGGTTTAATCGGAATTCTAATCAGCATTGATCCATATCAGGCGAGTATTTTAATAAAATTATTGTTTTTTCTGACTCTGTTTGCGACACTGACCAGCTTGTTTAGCTTGCTTGGTTTTTGTTTGAGAAAAAAGCCGAAAACATTATTTAAGCGAGCAACAATGGCTTTTTGGCAAGCTGTTCTAGCTTCTGGATTTTTAATTTTAGCCTTAATTATATGGAAACTTATAAAAAATTTAATTTAGGCCATTTGCATCCGCTAACTAAATTATGCCGGCAGATTGAAGAAATTTTTTCTTCAATGGGTTTTTCTATTATTGAAAGCCCGGAAATAGTTGAAGAATATTATAATTTTGACGCTTTAAATATCCCCAAAGATCATCCGGCGCGCGACGAAATGGATACTTTTTGGCTTGAAGACGGCCGAGTTTTAAGAACGCACACTTCATCAATGCAAGTGCCGTTTATGCAAAAAAACAACCCTCCGTTTCGAGTTATTTTTCCGGGCCGAGTTTTTCGCAATGAAAGAACAGACGCTAAACATGATATTCAATTCCACCAAATAGAAGGCGTGATGGTTGATAAAAATATTAAAATAGCTAATTTAAAAGCAGTGCTTTTTGAATGTTTAAAAAGGCTATTCCCAGACTCTGATATGCGATTAAGGCCTGGTTTTTTCCCGTATGTAGAACCAGGCGTTGAAGTTGATATTAAACTTAACAACAAGTGGATGGAGCTTTTGGGCGCTGGCATGATTCATCCGAAAGTTTTTGAATCAGCTGGCTATCTGCCGAGAGAATGGCAAGGATTTGCTTTTGGCATGGGTTTGGAAAGATTAGCAATGGCTAAATACAAAATTGATGATATTAGATTATTTCACAATGGCGATTTAAGATTTATTAAGCAATTTTAATTATGTTAAAACAAAAAATTTCACAAGATTTCAAAAATGCTTTTAAGGCAAAAAAAGAAACAGAAGTTTCTGTTTTGCGTTTATTAAATAGCGCGATTAAAAACGCTGAAGTAGCTAAAAAAAGACAAGAACTAACTGACGAAGAAGCTATTAAAATAATCAAACAACAAGTAAAACAGCGCCAAGACTCTATCAGCCAGTTTCAAAAAGGCAAACGCGAAGATTTAGCGCAAAAAGAACAAGCAGAGCTGGAGATTCTGCAAAAATATCTACCTGAACAAATGAGCGAGAGTCAGATTCGCGAGATAGTCAAAAAGACTATCTCAGCAGGATTAACAGATTTCGGCCCAGTTATGGGCGAAATAATGGCTGAAATCAAAGACAAAGCTGACGGTAATTTAGTTAAAAAAATTGTTGAAGAAGAACTAAAATCATGAAAAAAATAATTTATATTATTTCTGTTATTATTCTTGCTCTTATTATTGGCGCCGGGTTTTTGGTTTCTCAAAAAGAACAGAAAGAACAGACGCATGCGCCCTGTCTAATAACTGGGTGCAGTAGTGAAATTTGTTCTGATCAAAAAATTGTCTCGACCTGTATTTATGCTGAAGAATTTGCTTGTTATCAAAATGCTATTTGCGAAAGACAAGCAAACAAGAATTGCGGCTGGACAATGACCGAAGAACTAAAGCAATGTTTAGAGGGCGCAAAGCAGGAAACGACAGAAATAAAGATTTATTTGCTTAAGCCAGACAATCAAGATTGTTCCAGTGTCCAAGAAATCACAAAAATAATACCAAAAACAGAAGCCGTTGCAACCGCGACAATAAATAAATTATTAGAGCAGGTAGAAGATACAGCGATTCCAGCAGGTACTAAATTATTAAGTTTGCAAATTAAAGATAGCATTGCAATAGCTGAATTCTCAAAAGAACTTCAGAATTATGGCGGCGGGTCCTGTCGGGTGGCGGCAATCCGCGCCCAAATAGAAAATACCCTCAAGCAATTCCCAACTGTTAATCAAGTAATTATTTCTATTGAGGGTATGTCTCCAGAAGAAGTTTTACAGCCATGAAAGTCTCAATTAGTTGGTTAAAAGAATTTGTGAATATTAAAGAGAGCCCAGAAAAACTGGCTGAACTTTTGAGTTTGCGCAGTTTAGAAACTGAAGTAATTAATAGCGATACTCTAGAAGTAGAAGTAACGCCCAATCGCGGCGATTGTTTGTCGCATTTAGGCATTGCCAGAGAATTAAAAGCTATTTACGCAAATAAATGCAAATAATAATTAAAGATAAAAAATTTTGCCGCAGGTTTTGTTATCAGATTATTCGCAATATTAAAGTTGCGCCATCTTCAAATTTAATTCAAAAACGACTAAACCAATGCGGCATTAGAGCAATTAACAATATAGTTGACGCGACAAATTATATTATGCTTGAAATTGGCCAGCCAATGCACGCCTATGATTTAGACAAACTTGGCAATAAATTAGTTGTTGAAAAAGGCAAGTTTTTTGGCATTAAGGGCCCGGAAAATATTGGCATCTCAGAAAATACACGAAATATTTTATTAGAATCAGCCAATTTTAATCCAGCTGATATTCGCGAAACCTCCAAGAAACTAGGCCTTAAAACCGAAGCGTCAGCGCGCTTTGAACGAGGCGTTGATATTAATTTATGCAAAATTGCTCTTGAAAAATGCTCTAAGTTAATTAATGGCGACAAAGAAAAGATACAAGATACAAGATACAAGATACAAGATACAAAAATTAAATTTAAAATTAATAAAATCCTCAAATCACTTGGATTTAAATCGCGAGGCAAGTATATTGTTGCGCCGTCTTGGCGATATGATATAAATATTCCTGAAGACTTAGAAGAAGAAGTTTTAAGAATTTACGGCTATGAAAATATAAAGCCAAAAATGCCAATAAGCACCTTAATTCCAGCCAAACAAAACGAACTTGTTGTTTGGGCAAACAGAGCCAAAGACATATTAGTTAGCTTGGGCTTTTCAGAAGTTTATAATTATTCTCTTGTTAAAGAAAAAACAGATTCAAAAATCAAAAATCAGAATAAATATTTGCGCTCAAGCTTAATCCCGCAAATTAAAGAAAACTTAAAATTAAATTCTAAAAATTTCAAAAAAGTTAGAATTTTTGAATTAGGCAAGATTTATCCGGAAAAATGGCATCTTTGCGGCGCAGCTCTTGATAATGCCGAAGCAAAAGGCGTGGTTGACATTTTATTTGAGAAAATGGGGCTTGTTGAAACCATAGAAGAGATTGTTAAACTTGATAATAATATTTTTGATTTTGATTTTGAAAAATTGGCAAAATTGGCAACAGAAGAGCGCGAATACGAGCCGATCCCCAAATATCCGCCGGTAAAAAGAGATTTGGCAGTCTGGGTAGAGCCAGAGACTAAGATTGACTATGTTCTGTCAGTAATCCAAGAAGCTGAGCCAGTTTTAATTTATGATGTTGACTTGTTTGATATCTATGAAGACAAAGATAAAAAATCTTTAGCTTTTCATATTATTTACCAAGCTGAAGACAGAACTCTAACCGATGACGAAGTTAATCAGATTCATGAGAAAGTTATGAATAACTTAGAAAAACAAATTAAAAACTTAAAAGTTAGGAGGTGAATTCATGAAACAAATTTACATAATTTTGATAATAATTATCTTGTTAGCTGTTTTGGGAGCTGGGGGGTATTTAGTTAAAAAATTTTATCTTGGAGAATTTTGTGGAAGGTCTTCTTATGGACATTGTAATACTAATGATGATTGTTTAGAGAGAGGTTGTTCTGGCCAAGTATGTATGAGCAAGTCCGATGAACCCATGGGGACAACTTGCGAGTGGAGAAATTGCTACAAAAATGAATTATATGGTATGCAATGTAGATGCGTTAAAAATAGATGCCAATGGGCAACATTTAGGTTTTTGGAATAAATCACAAAATGATTGACACGCACGCGCATTTGGATTTTAAGCAATTTGATAAAAACCGAGAAAAAGTTATTGCTCGCTGTTTTAAAGATGGCGTTAAAAAAATAATTAATATTGGCTATTCTTTAAAAATCCAACATAAAAACATTTATTTTGCAGTTGGCTACCATCCGTTTGATATTAAAAAATTTGATTCAGAAAAATTAAAAAAATTAGCTCAAAGAGCAGTTGCTATTGGAGAGATTGGTTTAGATGCAACAAAAAATAATTTAAAGCGCCAAAAAGAAGTTTTTATACAACAGCTTGCGATAGCCAAAAAATTTAATTTGCCAGTTATAATTCACTGTAGAAAACTACACGATGAAATAATTAAATTTATTAAAGGCCATCGCGGAGTTGTCCATTGTTTTGCCGGCAGTTTTAAGCAGGCTCAAAAATATTTAGACTTGGGATTTTATCTTTCTTTCACTGGTTTAATAACTTACGACAGGAGTTATGACAAAGTAATCTTGAACACACCATTAGAAAAAATTTTACTTGAAACAGACTGTCCGTTTTTAGCGCCAGCTCCTTATCGCCACAAACGATGTGAGCCATGGATGATGAAATTCACAGCTCAAAAGATTGCTGAAATTAAAAATATCGCTTATAATAAGATTATTAAGCAAACAAGCAATAACGCTGAAAAATTATTTAAAATCTAAAAATGATCCGCGACTTTAGAATTAAAAAACTAAAACAAATAAAAGAGCCGTATCCGGCTAAAACAACAATGCCTTATCATGGCAGAATCAAGTCTATTCGCGAACACGGCGGCTCTATTTTTGCTCATATTGATAATCAGCAAATTTATCTAAAACGCGATATTTTAAAAAACAAATTCGAAGAATTTAAAAATATTTTTGACATTGGCGATATAATAGAAGTTTCTGGCAAGTTTTTTAAAACTAAAACAGGCGAAAAAACTATTCAAGTTAAAAACTTTAAAATGCTGGCAAAGTCTTTGCGGCCCTTGCCGGAAAAATGGCACGGCTTACAAGATAAAGAGATTAGATTTAGAAAAAGATATCTTGACTTGCTTATGAATCCAGAAGTAAGAAAAATTTTTGAGACAAGATCAGAAATAATCAAAAAAATTAGAGCCTTTTTAGACAAAAATAATTTTATAGAAGTTGAAACGCCGATTCTCCAGACAATTCCCGGCGGCACATTAGCCCGGCCTTTTAAAACTCATCTTAATGCTTTAGATTTAAACTTATATTTGCGCATTGCGCCAGAGCTTTATTTAAAACGGCTTTTAGTCGGCGGTTTTGATCGAGTTTATGAAATCGGCCGTTGTTTTAGAAACGAAGGCATGGATAAAAACCATAATCCGGATTTTACAATGCTTGAATTCTACGCGGCTTATTGGGACTACGAAAAACTAATGGATTTCACAGAAAAATTAATGGCCCAATTTGGCTTCCCAAAAAAATGGGAGCGAGTAAAATATATTAGTGATGAAGCTTTTGCCAAGATCAAAAAACCAACTTTTGTCTGGGGCCACCCTGTTGAAATTTCTCCCCTGGCCAAAAAAATAGATTCTAAACGCGCAGCGCGTTTTCAAGGCATAGTTAATGGCATTGAGATTATAAACGCCTATTCAGAGCTTAATAACCCAATAGAACAATTAAAAAGATTTAAAGAACAAGAGCAAAAATATAAAAAGGGCGATAAAGAAGCGCACCGCATGGACAAAGATTTTGTTGAGGCATTAGAATATGCTATGCCTCCGGCTGCCGGGTTTGGCATGGGTATTGACCGATTAACAATGCTATTAACTGGGAGCAAAACCCTGCGCGAAGTAATTTTGTTCCCAACAATGCGGCCAAAAAAAAATAAAAATTATGCTTGATATTAAATTTATTAGAGAAAATCCGGAAAAAGTCAAACAAGGCTGTTTAAAAAGACAAGCCAAAATTGATATTGACCAAATTTTATATTTAGATAGCCAAAAAAGAAAACTTTTGCAAAAAATTGATAATTTAAGAGCTGAAAGAAAAAAACTTGAAGATCTGGCAAAGCTTAAAAAAATTAAGCTTCAGTTGAAAATTTTTGAATCAGAACTAAAAGATATTAATCAGAAACTAGAAGAATTAATGCTTTTAGTTCCTAATCTGCCTTTTGACGAAGTGCCTCAGGGCAAAAGCGAAAAAGATAATCTGGTTATTAAAGAAGTCGGTGAAAAAACAGAGAAAAAAATTGATTATTTAACCATCGCTGAAAAACTTGATTTGATTGACATAAAAAGAGCCGCTAAAACTTCCGGCGCCAGATTTTATTTTCTAAAAAAAGAATTGGTTCTATTGGAATTTGCCTTGATAAATTTTGCTTTTGAGACTTTAGTAAAAGCAGGGTTCACACCGATTTTACCGCCCTTAATGCTGAAAAAAGAAGCAATGCAAGGCGCTGGGTTCCCATGGGAAGAGACTTTTCAGATTGAGAAAGACGGTTTTTATCTAATTGGCACATCAGAACACGCAATCGCCGCTATGCACTCCAGCGAAATTATAAAAGATTTGCCAAAACGATATGTTGGATTTTCAGCTTGCTTTAGAAGAGAAGCTGGCTCTTATGGCAAAGACACTCGCGGAATCTTGCGCGTTCATCAATTTGACAAAGCAGAGATGTTTTCTTTTTGTCTGCCTGAAAAATCGCAGGAAGAACATAAATTTTTAATCAGCATTGAAGAAAGCTTAATGCAGGCATTAAATTTGCCTTATCGGCTTGTCCAGTTGTGCGCCAGTGACTTGGGAACTGCCTCGGCCATGACTTATGACATTGAAACATGGCTGCCTTCAGAGCAAAAATACCGCGAAACGCACTCCTGCTCCAACTGCACTGATTTTCAAGCGCGGCGGCTTAATATTCGCTATGAACCAGGCAAATTTGTCCATACTTTAAACGGCACTGCTTTTGCCGTGCCGAGAATTTTAATTGCTATTTTAGAAAATTATCAACAAAAAAATGGCTCAATCGAAGTTCCAAAAGCACTCCAAAAATATACTGGTTTTAAGAAGATTGGTTAATTTTATTTTAATTTTTTTTCTGGTCACAGGAGGATTTTTTTTATTTTATTCTAAAAAAGAAGACTTAAACAAAGCAGAGCAAAAAAGAGCAGAGATTCTTTCTTTGATCCAAGCAAAAGAAATCATTGAAAATAAATATCAATGGCAAATAATTACTCAAGACGATTTAAAAATTATTATTGATCCGAATCAGGATATTAAAAAGCAGATAAATTTAGTAAAGCAATTGCTTTTAAAAACAAAACCGGAAGAATATATTGGCGTAGATGCTAAGGGCCAAATTTACTACAAATAATCCAGCCTCTATTTTGCGTATCTTCCCAAGCCTTTTCTTCAATTTTTTGCCAGGTTTTTGGAACTTCTGGCTGCCAGTTGCCAAAGCCGGTTGTATTAATCATCCAAATCGCAGAGGCAGGTTTCAAACCTGCCCCTACAAATTCAGAAAATTCTTTTATTATATCGTCTTTGTCTAAAAGCGCAGTGCCGGAAAAATGCAAAAGTTCGCCCGGCGCGTACAAAAGCGGCTTTTCTCCTGTCTTGTTGTAATATTGAAAATTAAAAAAGACAAAAGAAGATCCGACAAAAATTTTATCGCCCTCTTGATAATTTCGATTAATATATTCAGCCGCTGCTTTCATGCCCGGTCTATTTTTTAAATCAAGAGATTCTTTATAATCAACCAGACTATAAAGATTAAAAGCAAGAAAAAACATAATTAAACCAATGGCAATGCGCTTTTTAAATTGGGACATACCCAATAAAATCAGAATATAATAAAACGCTTGAACAAAAATAAAATATCTATCCAAAAAAATAGCTGTTTTAAAAGACAATAAAAGAGCAAGAATAAAAGGCGTTAAGAACAAAGACAATAAGAGCCATTTAAATTTATTATTAAATTTAATTAAACCCCAGATAATAAAAAATAAGCTAGCAAGAATCAAAAGAGAATATAAAATATAATGATGTTCAATAGAAGCATTGGATCCCAAAATTAAACGCAAAAAAGTATTAGGCACTGAAGACCAAGATGGCTTGGGAATCCAATAAGCTTCTTGGACTTGTTTGTTCTGGCTGATAAAAACAGGCAGCCATGGCAAAAAAGCCAAGCCAGCCAAGATATAAGATAAAAATATTTTTTTGTTTTTATAAATTAAGGCAATTATTGCTTGGGCAAAAACAGAAAAAAATAAATAATAATGAGTATAAAGGCTGGCAATAATTAAAAGACTATAAATAGCAAAATTTAGCCAGCTGAATTTTTTAAAAAGCTTAATTAAAAAATAAGCCGAAGCAATTATTAAAAAAGCGCCCAAAGAATACATGCGCATTTCTTGGGCATATTGAATTTGAAAAGGCGAAAGAGTCAGTGTTAACAAAATAAAAATATTGAGATACTTTCGTATTTTAAGTTCGCGCAGCAATAAATAAACAAAAACCAAAGCTAAAACACTAAAAAAAACCGACATTGCCCGAAAAGCAAAAATGCTCTGGCCAAAAACAAAAGACCAAATTTTAAGCAAGTAGTAATAAAACGGCGGATGTACATCAAGCCCAGTTCGATAAGTCATTTCTAAAAAAGACATTCTTGACAGCAAAACTGAAAAAGCTTCGTCATGCCACAAGCTAATTGCGCCAAGCTGGAACAAACGAACAGCGCCTGCTAAAACAAAAATTAAAATTAATACTGCCATTTTATTAAAATTTTATTATTATGTTTATTAAATCTTGTAAAATCATATTCTGTTGATTCAGTAAAAATAACCAGGCTATCTGCTGGGTATTCGCGCTCATTAACTAACTCGGGCTTGACTAAAATAAATTTTTGTCCCTGCCTATATGTCAAAAAATCAATTGTCTGGACAGAATAATCGTCAAGAACTAAAAAAGTCTTTTCTTGATTATCGCGCTCGTTAATTAATTTGGCTGTTTTTGTCAAATCAGCCCGAAAAGCATAATTATTCTCATGCTGATTTTTAGCATAAACAAAATACTGATAAAAATTAAAAACCAGGACAAAAATCAAGCCAATGCCAAACAAGCCAAGCAAGATTTTGTTTTTAAATAAATTACAAATCCACCACAAGCCAATAGCTGGAAAAATAAAAATTATTGGAATAATGCCCTGGGCTCTTAAAAAATGCGGGATTGCTTCAGCAGTTAATGCCATTGGCGCTAATCCTGCGAAAAACCAAGTAAAAATAGAAAAATTAACAAAAAAATCTTTGCGCAAGCGATAAATTAAAAACATAATACCCAAAACAAACAAACCAGCTGTAAAAATATCAAAAAACGGCTCGCCGGAAGTATTGTGCCGCCAGTTTAAATCGCCTTGTGTGAAAAACATCAAAAAAGTCTTTTTAATATTTAAAATTAAAATTTTAAAAACACTGCCCTGATTTAAATCAGGATTAAAAACAGAGACATGTCCAGCTCTTTCTAATAAAAATTCCGGATGTTTTATAAAATATATTGCCAAAGGCAAAAAAGTCAACAAAGCGCTTGCGCCAATAACTAAGATTTTTTTAAGTTCATGTCTTAATAAAATTAAGATAAGCGCGACAAAAGCTAAAACCAAAATACGGGCTGAAACATAAGTATATAAATTCAAGCTCAAGAAAAAACCAGTTAAAATAGAATAAATTAGATTTTTGTTTTTATGCGCTTTTGTTAAAAACAAAAAAAATAAAGAGGCTGTTAGAGTGATTAAAATTGCCCTAAAGCCATTTCTTGACATAACTGTTGCTGGCAGAGAAACAGCGTAAAAAAAGCTGGCTAAACTGGCAATTTTCCAATCAAACCAATTTTTAATCAAAAAATAAAATATTAAAATTGCTAGAAAACCGACAATGGCTGAACTTAAAAAAATTTGCCAGACACCAGGTCCAAAAATTTTAAAAATTCCAGCTATTAAATAGAAAAAAAGTCCTTCGCGGCCATTGCCTCTTTCAAAAAACACAGAATGCCTGCCTTGTAAAATTAACTCTTCAACATCCAAGCCATTAGCCGCTTGATCAGGAAAAAGCCCGGCTGGATAAGATGTGATTTGGTAAAATCTAAAAATTCCAGCGATGAGCAGGATGGATAACAAAATTAAAATTTCACATTTTTTCCGGCGCATTAATATTTAATAATTCTAAGCCTCTTTTTAAAACATAAGAAATTGCTTTAATTAAATTTAATCTAAAAAATTTTAGATTATTTTTTGATTTTAAAATTTGTGTTTGATGATAATAATTATTAAATATTTGGGCTAAATCAAACAAATATTTAGCAATTAAACATGGCTCGTATTCTAAAGCCGCTTGCTTAGTAATTTCCGGGAACAAAGCTAACTTTAAAAGCAGATTTTTTTCAGAATAGTTTAATCCAGGGATTTTTTTAATTATAATATTTTTTTTGGATTTGCGCAAAATGCTTTTAATTCTAGCGTGCGTGTACTGCAAATAAGGTCCGCTATTGCCTGATAAATTTATTGATTCTTCAATATCAAAAGCCGTATCCTGCGTCCGATTATTCTTCAAAATAGAATATTTCACTGCGGCTTGAGCAACCTCTTCTTGATTGTTTAATTTGCTTTTTATTTGATCTAAAAGCCATTCTCCCAAAATCACATTGCCTAAGCGCGAACTCATTTTGCCTTTTTTTAATCTTACCCAGCCGTAAGGCAAGTGTATTTCTCGATTTTTTGTTTCAGGCATTACTTGTTCTAACGCTTTAAATAATACTTTAAAATATTCTGTTTGTTCAGGTCCAACCAGGTGAATAATTTTATCTGGAGAATATTCTTTAAATTGCAATTCAGCCAAAGCCAGATCTTTGGCTTCATAGGTTGCCAGGCCTTGAGAATTTACAAAAACACGATTGTGCAAATTATACTTTTCCCCTTCAAAAATTATTGCGCCTTTACTTTTTTTAAAAATGCCTTTTTGCAAATTTTGCAAAACAATTTTTTTACCAGTTTTAAAAACTTCTGATTCAAAATATAATCTGTCAAACTTAGTTTCTAATCTCTTATAGATTTTATCAAAATAATCCAGACTTGACTCACGGGTTTTCAAATAAAGCTTTTTAATGCTTTTGTCCTGCGCATAAATTTTTTGATTTAATTCCTGAATTTCTTTTTTTGCTTTCTTGTTTTCTTCATAAGCCTGGTTGCCAACAACATAAGCTTTGCTTAAAATTTTGATTCTTGGCAAAGCCCACAGGCATTTGGCAATATGCAGGCCGATATCTCCCTGATAATTCGCTCGAATTATTTTATAGCCGGAATTTTCCAAAATTCTTGCCAAAGCTTCGCCAGTTATAATATTTCGCAAATGGCCGATGTGAAAAGATTTGTGCGTATTGGGATGAGCAAACTCAAGCATTATTTTTTGCTTTTTGCCCAAATTATTTTGGCCGTAATTTTTATTTTCTAAAATTTCTTTCAAGGCTTGCTTGGAAAATTCCTGATAATTTATTCTAAAATTCAGATAAGGCCCAATCGAGCTAACTTGTTGAATAATTTTATCAGGCTTGATTTTTTTGGCTAATTTTTGAGCAAGATTTTTCTCTTTGCCAAAACACTCAATGGTCAAGTCGCCGAATTCCGTGTTAGGCGAAAGTTTGACTTCAAGATTATTGCATTTCCCAGAAATATGCTTTTTTATTTTTTCTAAAGTCATTATCCCCAGTATAGCACATTGTTTTAGAGGTTGGGAAGTGGTAGAATATAAATAATATGGAGGAAAAAATGGGAACAAAAATAGAAGAAGCTGGAAGGATTGAAGAAGAAAAAAAGATTAAATTTGCAGAAGAAACGCCAGAAAAAAAGGCAGAAAGAGAATACCAAGAAAATATCCAACGAATTACTCTGGAAGCAGAAAGCTTTATTCAAGAGGACAAAGCCAAAAGATTAAGAGATGAGCTTGTTCTTCAAGAGACTGAATTGCCAAGCCCCAAGCCAGCAATGACAATTGAAAAACAGAAACTTTTAGATACAAAAAGAGGGTTTTTAGAGTCACAAAAAGACAAATTAAGAGAATTATCTTTTAAGTTAAAAGGCATAAAAAAAGCAGAAGAGCTAATTTGTTTGGTTAACTATTTAGAAGAGAATATTGTAAAAACAGGACATAATTACATTAAAGTTGCTGAATCCGAAACAGAAAAAAAGATGGCAGAATATCAAGAAAGAGGATATCGCGTTGAGAAAGTCCATTATTACGATGAATCAGAATCAAAAATTAGAATTGAAAAAGATATTCCTTATAAGTTTTTAATAAAAGATGCAAAAAAAATCGCTCAATTATTAGAACAGCCCAATGATCCAGTTGAAATTTTGGAAAAATTAAAGCGAATTGGATTCCATATTGATAATTTTGACTTAAAACATCGCTTAAAAGATTTACAATCTTTAGTAGCTTCGCCAGAAGTTGGAGAATTACTAAAAAAATTAGAGCAAACAGGCATCAAGGGCTTTTATGGTCTTGAGACAGATACGAATAAGTTTTTGAACCTTGCTCTTGATGATTCTAAAAAAAATATCTTAACTCCAGAAACCCAAAAAGAACTTAGTTTGATAGCAAAGACCCTTAATAGACCATTAAATCTTCAAGAAATAGACGATTGCCTTATCCTGGCTAAAGATAAAAATTGTTTAGAACTTTTATTGTCCTTAAAAGGCAGGCTTGATGATTACGATTTGAAAAATAGACCGATTTTAAAAAATTTACGGTGGCTCCAAGAAGAAAAACTAGTTGAGCCGATTATGCGTCTCTTTTCTTTAAATATTTACTTTCCAGTAGAAAAAATGTTTTCTTATGATGCAGAAAGTTTAGAAGGAGCCAAAAAAGCAATAAAAGAATTACGGATTAATCTTGAAAAGCCAGAGCTGCAAGAGTTTCTTGAAAATAAAGATTTATTAGATTTCACCAATAAGCTTTCTCTAATTGCGGGAAGAAAAATTTCTTTACAAGAACTTGATAAATATAAAGAATTGCAGCAATATCCAGAGACCTTGGCTTTATTTGAACTCTTAAGAGAATGGCCAATAGAAATAGCAGATTATCAGTGGGGCTCTAGATTTGACGATATTCTTGGTCTTCTTAAGGATAAAGAAAAATTAAGCATTTTAATAAAGCCAGAGTTTGGCGAATTTGTTAGAAATTTGGGAGAACAACTAGGCTATAAAATGGAATTCTATGATTTTCAATACGAACACTGTTCAATTATAAAATTATTTCAAGATTCGGAAATACATAAGCAACTTTTCTCAAAAGAGGAAAAAGAATTAATTGATTATTTGGGCGGGTTTTATATTAATAAGCAAGATTCTTACAAAAAACTTCTTAAAACTCCTAATATCTTACCAATTCTTCAAAAAACTGAAAAAATCTTTGGCTATCACCACGGCAAAACTGGAAAAGTTGATGAGGGCGTTAAAGATTTAATCAATCTTGCTGAAAGCGAGGAATTGCAAAAAGAACTTTTTGGAGCAGAAACTAAAAACTTTTTTGATAGATTAGCAAAAGAGTTTGATTATAAATTTTCACCTTGGCTTCCCGAAATAGTAAAATTAAAAAATCTTGCTCAAGACAACGACTTCCAAAAACGGCTTTTCGCCAAGGCTAATCAAGAATTTATTAAAAAATCAGCTGGCGGGTTTGGTTTAGAAGATCTCGAGTTGCTGACTAATCTAGAGCAAGAACTGCGGCCGCTTATCGCAAAGTTGGTGGACAATTTTGGTTATAAAGTGCAAGCATACTCTTGGCAACATAATGATAAATCCATATTGCAAAATTTATTAGCTAATCAAGAACTGCAAAATCAATTATTTAGCAACAAGAGAGTTGTATTAATAAAACAAATTATGGCTGATTCTCTTTATCATTTGAAATTACAAAACATCGAAGCATTGGTTAAATTACCTCTTAATTTTAGCGGCTTTCTTAAAGAATTAAGTCTGGCTACTGGTTATTCATTCGCAATAAAAGATTTAGAGCAGTTGGGGAAGTTTGGAGAACACAAAGAAAATTTATTTGAGCTTTTAGCTGGTTTTAGAAAATCTAATATTTCTTATCAGTTTTCTATATTAGATACAGATAATCTTATTGAAATGACTCAATATCCCACAGAAAAAATAATAGAAAAAATAACATTCTACTCTCAAGTTGTTCCTGATCCCAAATCCCAATTTCATCCATCAGGATTTAAATATTTCCAATGTTTAATAGAAAAAGATTATGAATTAGAAGAGATTAAAGACTTGATGCAAATTTACAATCAATACAAATCTCAAGACATAGGAGAGTTTTCTTCTATTCTTATTCCGTTTTTGATTGAATTCCGCGAGAATAAAGATATTATTCTTCAAGCCTCAAAAGAAATAACTGAACTTTTAGGGAGAGAAATTAATCCCCTTAAAGAAGCTGTTCTTCTTAAGGAAATTGTTGAAAATAACCTTTTACCGACCCTTCAATTCTTGCAAACGCATGGCAATATTCAATCTTCCTGGCGCCAAATAGATAAATTAAAAGAATTTCGCACTAACCCAAATTATCAAAATATCATTGAACAATACAAAATTTTTTATCAAAAAATGATTAACCGGCCGTTTAACTTGGGCGAGACAGAGTGGTATGAAAAATTAGCTGGAATTGAAAATTTGGAAAAAAAACTAGAATTATTTGCAGATAGACATGGCGAATTAGTAAATAAATTGCCAGAAAAAGAATTAAAACAAAGGACAAATTTGCGAGCTATAAACAAAGCATCTTTTTTGCAAGATCAAGTATTTAAATTATTTATCGCTTGTCAAGCTGACCCAGAAAAATTTTTTAATATCTATTATAGTTTAGACGACCCTTATTTTAGAGAAGGAAAAGATGCCCAGGCGAATCTTCAAAAATTTTTACAGCGGTTTGAAGCTGGAAATTATCCTGACGATATATTTATTAAAATTATGACAAGCTCCAAAGAAGCAAAGAATGTAAAACGACTTTTACTTAAAATAATGGCCTTAGAAAACGTGCAAGATGCGGCAGATCCTTCTCAAAAGATTAATTGGGACTTTTTAGAACAAACTCAGAAATATAACGAAATTTTTCAGAAAGCAAATAAAGTATTTATTGAGAAAGTAGGCCAATTGTTTTTTGAAGATGAAAAAACCAAAGAAGAGATAAGAGATAAAATAGAAAAACTGCTTTTAGAAGATGAACAGTTTGAAGATGATTTTAGGGTTATGATTGATTCAGTGGGAATTTATGCTCAAAAATATTCAAAGACATCCGAGACATTTAATGAACTTATGAGAGCAATTAGGCAAGCATTAGAACTTGATTTTGTTCGAGATCCCGAGGAATACAAACAAGAAAGATTTAAGCGAAGTAAAGAGCAGTTTGATAGAATTTTTGAGCAACTACCTAAAATTAATAGACAAGAAACTGAAGAAAAATGGCTTGACACTTCGCTGGCAATTAGAGACTCTTTGGATCAAACCTCTGTTACGCAAAAACAAACATTAAAAAATAAACTTAACGAGATAAGAACAACTTTTGAAACCGAAATATTGCCTGATTTAACTTTTTTGTTTCAAGAAAAGCTTAAAAATCTTGAGGATTTAATCCAGACTGGCGATAAAAAAGCAGAGCTTTTTAAAGCCAGATTAGAAATCTTCCAAAAATATCTTGTTGATGAAAAAGGCGATGCGAGAACAGATATTGTTGATATGTTTCGAGTTTTGGCTCAAGATATTAGAAGCGGAGAAAAAATATTAAAATCAAAAAACGCAGAGCAGGAAAAAAAGAAAAAAGTAAGTAAGAATTTAGGCATAATAAAATCTCTAAAAGATGTCTTAAAAGGTATTTATAAATTAAGCGCTATCAAACCTGATAAATTAGACATTAAAACTGATTATGCTGTTGAGATTGACGAGGTTGTTGATTTGCTTTCAGGAAGCCTTCACAAATTAGCTATTGTTGATAAAGAGAAAAAGGAAGCTGCTAACATTGGAAGCAACTTGGAAATAGATCTTCGCGATCATCTTAATCATTTGCAAGAAGTCATTAAAGAAGAAGACCATCCGAAAAAAATAAAAATTCAAACTCAATTTGCGACTGATTTTAATAATTTAGCTCGTTGTCCAGAGCTAACCGGAAGCTGTCAGAGATTAACAGAAGTCACTAATTTTAATGAAGCAGCTTATTCAAGGATTTTAGATGGCATAAACGAATTAATTGATTTATGGGAGGTTAAAACCACAAAAAATTCAAAAGGCAAAGCAACCGCTACTAAACACCAACGCTTGGCTCGCTGTTTTACTGAATTAGCGCCAATTAAAATTGAAGATAAAGAGCCAAGATTAGCAATCTTGCTTGACAGAATTTATACCCATCCTGAATATTCTACTTTTCAACATAAATTTGCCGAAAATATTATCAAATTAGCCTTAGAGCGTTTTCAGAATCAAAAAGAAATTTCTATTTTTTTCTCGCCTAGCCAATTTAGTGATTATCAAGAATTAATAAAGTCATTGGCTGAAGAATATGGCTATCGTTTTCTTGAAACAGAGAATATTAATTATTTTGTTAATGAATCGCATCTTAAGATCAGCCAAGGCAAATATTACGATGCGCATGGCGGTCTTCATAATACCTCGACATCTTATTATGATGCAATGGGTAGTGGCTATATTTTAGAAAAAATTTGAGCAAAAATAATTAATATGCTAAACTCATTTAATGCCCGAAGAAATTATAATCAAAAAAGAAGTCTTAATTTCGCCGGAGAGGGAAGCTGTTTTTGAACAAGCACCAGAAGAGGCGCCAAGATCTGTAGGGGCAGGACATGTCCTGCCCAAAAAATCAGCATCAAAAACACCATCACCCCAACTAACAGGAGAAGACACTAAAAAAATCCAAGATCTTGATAAAAAACACCAAGTCAAAGCGCTTTGCGACTTAGCTTTTCAAAAAGGCCTTGACCAAGCAATCAAAGCCGCCCGCGATTTAAACAATGCCTATGTTTTAGACGAACTTCACGATACGCTAATTGACGAGCTGCGCGAGCAATTAATCAATAAAGGTCGACTCGCTGGAGAAAAATAAAATTAATAATTAAAACCACAAAGATGTTTGAAATGTTTAAGTCCCAAAAAGAACAAGGGGGAGAGCAAGAAAAAAAGAAAAAGGAGCAACAGGAGGTGATTAAGGATGAAAACGGCGAAACAACAAAAGAGGTGCTTATAGAACAAGAAATAGAAAGATTAAAAAAAGAATATCCTGATATGGAAGAAAGCAGAATTAAATTTATTGCAGAGTATGGCACTAATCAAGCGATACAGGAGGTGGGTGTTTTGGGTAAAATTAGAAACAAATCCCTAAAAGCTACTGCTATGCTCATGGCAACTATAGCGATAGGATTATCGGGTTGGGGCATAAAAAAACAGATTGGAAAACATATAGAAAAACAAGCGGCTATTGCTGAAAAAGAATGTCAAAAATGGAATGAAATCATTGCTTCTTTAGAAATACCGACAGATCAATTAAGCCCCGAACAAGCCAAAGCCATTCTTGATGCTAGATTTGCTTCTATCTATACCTGGGATGGAGAAGAAAGCAGGTGGATTGAGCTACCCCAGATGAAAGATCCAGAATTAAGTGAAAAAGTCTCAGAAAAAGCATCTGAAATATTAACTATTTTTGAAGTTCAAGGTGTTGGAAGTTCACTTGCCGAAGGGAATAGGCCGCCTACTACTGCAAAAATTTATTATGTGCTTGGCCTAAAAAAAGACAAGCCTGACACTGAAACTTCAAAAGCGAATATAAAAGCACAAGAAGAATTGATGGAACAGGGCAGAGCTATGCACAGGGAGGCATTGCAGAAGATAAACGATAAAGAATAATTTTGTTGTCCTCTTCATTCGCTTAATTTTGGATAAAGAGGACAACATTCTCTTAAAATATATGTATTTTTCGTTGTTAATAATACTGGTTACAATTGTAAGTTTTTTAAGCGTAGCTGTTTTGTTAATTTTTTTTGGTATAATTATCTCTAAAAAAAAGCAAATCAGAAAAGCCTTAAATATGTCTTTGTTCTTGATTAAAGTTCCCAAAGAAGCAAGCCAAGAAAACGAAGAAAAAAAATCAGAAAAAGAAGTTATTGCTGTAATGGAGCAATTGTATTCAAGTTTAAGCGCAATTAAATCGCCGATTGTTTTGGAAATCGCCAATCCATCTTTAGAAGAAGAAATCTACTTTTATATTGCTTTGCCAAAAAAACACGAACAAGATTTAGAAAAAGACATTCACGGCTTTTTTTCAAAAGCCGAAGTTCTAAAAGTCAAAGATTACAATATTTTTAATCCGCAGGGCTATGAAGCCGCTGCTTATTTAAAACTAAAAAAACGCAATATCCTGCCAATTAAAACTTATCAAGAATTAGAATCCGACTCTTTGGGCAGAATAACCACTGCTTTGTCAAAACTTGAAAAGCAAGGCGAAGGCGCGGCTATCCAGATTTTAATTCAGCCAGCCGCAGGCTGGAAAAAAGCAGGCCAGCAAGAAGTTAAAAGAATTCAAGAAACCGGCCAAATTGAGAAAAAAACTGATATTCTAAAAATAGCCGGCGAAACCATATCGCCAAGAAAGAAAGAAGAGAAAGACAAACCCAAAGAACCAATTAAATTATCGCCATTAGCTGAAGAAACAATTAAAAAAATAGAACACAAAACCGATAAAACAGGTTTTAGCGCTAATATTCGTCTAATTTGCTCAGCCGCAACTCAAGACAGAGCAGAGCAAATTCTTGAGCAATTAAGCAAATCTTTTACTCAATTTGACGCGCCGAATTTTAATAGCTTTAAAATTATTAAAGTAAAAAACAGGGCCAAGAAAAAGTTTGTCTTTGATTTTAGTTTTAGAAATTTTAACTCTAGACGCGCTTTTGTTTTAAACACTGAAGAATTAACCAGTATTTACCATTTCCCAATCTTAAGCACAGAAACTCCGAAATTAAAATGGCTCAAAACCAAGCAAGCGCCAAGTCCGGCTGATATGCCGCAGCAAGGTATTATTTTAGGCCAAAACACTTATCGCGGCCAAGAGACTTTAATTAGATTAACAGGACAAGACAGACAGCGCCATTTGTATATTGTCGGCCAAACCGGCACTGGCAAAAGCTCTTTTATTCAAGAACTAATCAGGCAGGACATAGAAGCGGGCAAAGGCGTTGGCATAATTGATCCTCACGGCGAATTAATAGAAAATATTTTAGGCTTAATCCCAAGCTCGCGGGCCGAAGATGTTGTTCTGCTTGACCCTTCTGATATAGCAAAGCCGATTGGCTTAAACATGCTTGAATATAATCCAGCTTATCCAGAACAAAAAACTTTTATTGTCAACGAATTGATTAATATTTTTGATAAGTTATATGACTTAAAAACAACTGGCGGCCCAGTGTTTGAGCAATACACCAGAAATGCTTTATTGCTTTTAATGGATGATCCAAGCGAACTGGTAACTTTAATAGAAGTGCCAAAAATCTTATCTGACAAAGAATATCGGCACAGACTGCTAGCGAAATGCAGAGATCAGATTGTTAAAAATTTCTGGGAAAAAGAAGCGGAAAAAGCCGGCGGCGAAGCAACTCTGCAAAATATGGTGCCTTATATTACTTCTAAATTTAATATTTTTATTGCCAATGATTATATGCGGCCGATTATTGGCCAGACAAAAAGCAGTGTAAATTTCAGAGAAATTATTGATACGCGAAAAATTTTGCTTGTTAATTTAAGCAAGGGTCGTTTGGGCGATACTAACAGCGCTCTATTGGGCTTGATTATTGTCGGCAAAGTTTTAATGGCCGCGCTTGCCCGTTCTGACACGCCCCAAGAACAGCGGCCGGATTTTTATTTTTATCTTGACGAGTTTCAAAATTTTACAACGCCTTCTATCGCAATAATTTTATCAGAAGCGCGAAAATATAAATTAAATTTAATTATTGCTCATCAATTTATTGGTCAGCTTTCAGATGAAATCAGAAAGGCTGTTTTTGGCAATGTCGGCAATATGATTTGCATGAGAGTTGGGTCTGAAGACGCTGAATTTTTGGTTAAACAGTTTGAACCGATTTTTAATCAGAACGACCTGATTAATATTGATAATTTTAACTCTTATGCTAAACTGCAAATTAAAGGCGAGACAACCAAGGCTTTTAGTATGCAGCATTTAAGGCCAAAAGAACCAGACGCAGAAGTTGCCGGCCGAATTAAAGAATTATCGCGCTTAAAATACGGACGGGAAAGGACAGCAATTGAGCAGGAAATATTAAAAAGAATAAATGCTTAAAAAAATAATTCAACAATTTTCTAAGTTCTTTTTAATCGGCATGTCAAACACTGCTATTGATTTCGGAATTTTAAATCTACTAATGTGGCTTTTTGGAATTTACGAAGGATCAGGCATAATCCCAATTAAGACAACAGCTTTTTTTATAGCTAATATTAATAGTTATTTTTGGAACAAATATTGGACTTTTAAACAGACTCAAAAAGAGCACGCTGCTCAAGAATACGGAAAATTTTTAATAATTTCTGGCGTTGCCTTGGGCATTCATCTTTTGGTTGTTTATTCAATAACAACTTATATCCAGCCGATTATTATCGGCAAAGAGCTTTGGGCGAATTTTGCTAATATTTTGGCAGTCGGCTTAGCTTTAATCTGGAACTTTATTGGCTATAAATTTGTTGTGTTTAACAAATAAAACATGGTCTTTTATAGAAAATACAGGCCGAAAAATTTTTCTGAAGTTATTGGCCAAGAACATATTATAAAAATTCTAACCAATGCTTTAAAAGCAGACAAAGTCAGCCATGCTTATCTTTTTTGCGGTCCGCGCGGCACAGGCAAAACAACCATTGCCCGACTCCTGGCCAAAGCAGTTAATTGCTTAAATCTTAAAAATGCCGAGCCTTGCAATAAATGCGCTTCTTGTTCAGAAATAATCGCTGGCAAAGCAATGGACTTGATTGAAATTGATGCGGCTTCTCATCGCGGCATTGACGAAATCCGCGAACTGCGCGATGGCATCAAATTTACGCCGACTCGCTTAAAATATAAAGTTTTTATTATTGACGAAGCTCACCAGCTGACCAAAGAGGCTTTTAACGCTCTTTTAAAAACCCTTGAAGAGCCGCCAGAGCATGTAATTTTTATTTTAGCAACAACCGAACCGCATAAGGTTCTGCCAACAATTATTTCCAGATGCCAGCGTCTTGATTTTCACAAATTTAGTTTAGATGAAATACAAAAACGCTTGTTAGAAATAGCTAAACAAGAAAAAATCAAAATAGAGTCAAGCGCTCTAAAGTTAATTGCTGTAATTTCTGACGGCGATTTAAGAGATGCGATTTCGCTTTTGGATCAAATAATTTCTGTTGAAGACAAAAAAATCACTTTGCATGAAGTGCAAACGATTTTGGGTATTTCTGATAACAAAGCAATTATTGATTTGGTTGACTGCTTGATAAAAAAGCAGTCTAATAAGGCTTTAAAAATCATTAATGATTTGGCGCAAGCTGGCTCTGATTTGCATCAATTTGCCAAGTTTTTGGTTAATTATTTTAGGCAATTAACGATTTTAAAAATAGACGCAAGTTTGTCTGGTTTGGCCGCGCCTGAATTGACTAAAGAGCAGTTAAGTGTTATTTTAGAGCAGGGTAAAAA
>JBDRLZ010000001.1:0-2788 GCA_043812555.1 bacterium | reverse complement strand
AGTTGGTTATCGCTGGAAAGGTATAGAGCGTCTTCACAGAATCCTGCTGCTTGCCCTTCACCTTGATTTTTAACTGTCCACGAAACACTGATTTGTTCGTCAATTTGTCCACCAATGCTTATCTTGGCCGGAGCGATTATTGCTGTCACAACAAGGTCGGGCAATTCTGTAGCGAAAGCTGCGCCAGTAAAGGCGAAACCAAGAATTAAGAGACCAATTGAAAATACAATTCCTTTATTTAATTTTTGTTTCATATTTTTTAAAAAATAATTTATTATTTATTTCTCGAGCCTATCGACCTTTGAAGCAAAGTCCTGCTTTGCTAATTCAGGCCCATCTTTACCCTGTTAGATTGCGGCTTTGGCGCGCCCGACTTCAGCTGATGCTTTGACATTTTGGATTCACCCCTTATTAAGACAAAATTTTTGCCATTTTCCCCAAGCATACTCCAGCGCTGAAATAACCTCATCGCAAGCTCTGCGTTTCTCTAGATATTTGCGATACTCTTCTCATAAGATGAATTCATATTTTTAACTTCAAACAAGCAAAAAAAGCCAAACTGGGATAAAGAGGATTTTCTTTTTATTAATAATTTTTTCTTCAAGAACATCTTGAGTTAAGACAAAACCGCGTTGTTCTTTTTTTGTTTCAAGAAAACTCGCTAAGCCTCTTAATTTTTCTAAATCTAATTTTTGATCAGAATATTTAACTTCTACCGGCAGAATAAAGCCATTATCGCGGGCCACAAAATCCAGTTCTTCTTTCTTTTGGTTATACCAAAAACTAACTTTAGGAAATTTTTGCTTTAAATGGTTAAAAACCAAATTTTCAACTAAAAATCCCTTGTCCAAGCCCTTGTGGCCGACAACAGCATTGCGCAAGCCATTGTCTAAGCAGTAAAATTTTTTATCTTTTTTGAGAATTGTTTTTAAAGAAGTGCCGTAAAAATTGACTACTTCAAAAAGATAGCTGGAGCTTAAATAACCAATAAAGGTTCGAACTGTTTCAGTGTTGGTTTCCAATGTTTTGGCAATGTTAGTAAAGCTGAATTTTTGGACAATATTTTGGAGCAGATAAAGGGCTAAATTTTCTAAAATCATCGTCTCTTTAATTTTGAAGGTTCTAACTATATCGCGGTAAATGATTTGATTGTAATAGTTAGTTAAAATTATTTTTTGTTTTTCTTTATCTTTTTGTTCAACAACCTCGGGATAGCCGCCCTGCTCTAAGTATTGCTCAAAAAAAATTTTGATTTGTTTTGTGTTTGGGCCTAAATCAGCTTTTAATTTCTGACAATTACTAAAAGTAATTTTCTCTATCTTCGGCAGATTAAACTTTAATTTATATTCACAATATTCTTTGAAATTAAAAGGATGAACTTCTAGATTAACTGAACGACCAGTTAGCTCCGTATATTTTCCTCTAATTAAGGAAGCGCTTGAACCGGTAACAATAAATTTTAGTTTATAGCGATCATAATATCTTTTAAGCCATAACGGCCACCCGGGTATAGTTTGGATTTCGTCAATTAAAATTATTACTTTTCCATCCAATGGCTTTTTTCTGATTATTTCATATTGGGCAAAAATCGCGTCTAAAAATTTTTCTTTGCCAGCTTCGGCCAAAAGAAGAGGATCGTCTAAAGAGAAATAGAAAATGTCTTTTGGGTTTTTGCCTTGCTTAATCAGTTTTTCAATTAAAATCATTAAAAGAGTGGTTTTGCCGCCGCGCCGGACACCGGAAATAACAAGAATATGAGGCAGAGATAAAAGCTGTTTAATTTTCTTTAAATAAAAACCGCGCTGATAAAAATCAGTTTCAAATTCTTTTGACCACCATGGATTAGAATTGTATAAAATTTCCTGTAAGTCCATCAATTGTATTTTACAAAATCCTTAGTTTTTGTCAAGTGTGGTTGATATCTTAATTTTTGCCATTTTCCCCAAGCAGCTTATTGCCGCCGCCGTTTAAAGATTTCCCTTAAAATTCCGCCTTTAGTTCCTCCTGTGCTAGATGTTGGTTCTTTGCCCCATTCTAAAACTTTGCCCGAGGTTTCTTCTTTAATATAATAAGCTAAGGCCAGAATAGTTTTATTTAGCTGTTCGTCTGCTTTTAGATCATTTTTAAGATACTTATTAAAAAAGGCAACTCCATAACTCACTATTGCGTTCGTTTGCGGCACGGTTTCAATTGCTTGATACAAAGGAGTTTTGCCGCAACCGCTGTTGCCAAAAGTAAAATGCGTGGAATTTTTTATAATAAGCAAGTATTTAGGCGAAACAGCTGAATCATAAACAGCTCGCCGCGGCACATCTTTCGGGCCATAATTAGGCTCATCATTATCTCCAACCATAATCATTATCGGAATGTCTATTTGGCTTATAGTGCTTTCAAATGGATGGGCCGGGGGAGAAAAAAGCAAAGCTGTTTTTATTCGTTCGTCAGTGTAACCGGGTTTAGGATAAGCGCCGGTTTTAGCCAGAGTCGTCAATCCGCCCAATGAATGACCTGCCATTCCAATGGCTTCTTCATTAATGGTTTGATAAAAATCAGAAGACGGATCGCGGTTAAAAGCTGTTATTTGATCAATAATAAAAGAGGTGTGATTAAGCCGATGTTTTTCCATATAAGAGAACATAAATTCAACGTCTGCGTTAGCGTCTTCAACAAACTTCTTAGCAGCCATCAAAACCTGCAAATTACTAAAAGTGTTTTTTGGTTTAATTCGTGAAAAAGCGATTTCTTCTTTGTATTGAGGCGGTTTAGTATCTATATAATCCGGCGCAAT